>DASQSQ010000045.1:0-5339 GCA_035642315.1 Mycobacterium sp. | reverse complement strand
CTTGACCACGACGGCGTTGGCGCCGATTCGGCTGTCGTCGCCGATCTTGATCGCGCCGAGCACCTTGGCGCCCGCGCCGATAGTCACCCGGTCACCGATGGTCGGATGCCGTTTCCCGGTATCCCTGCCGCTGCCGCCGAGGGTGACGCCGTGGTAGATCATCACGTCCTCGCCCACCTCTGCGGTCTCTCCGATCACCACGCCGGTCGCGTGGTCGATGAACAGGCCGGGGCCGAGGGTCGCGCCCGGGTGGATGTCTACTCCGGTCAGAATGCGGGTCAGTTCCGCAAGCGTCCGCACGGCCACCCGTGCGCCGCGATTCCAGAGCCAGTGGCTGATCCGGTGGCCCCAGATCGCGTGCACGCCCGGGTAGGCGAAGATCACTTCGAGCGTGGTCGGGTTGGCCGGGTCTCGCTGCCTGGCCGCCTGGATGTCCTGGCGAATCGCCGCGAGCATGGCTAGTCGGTGACGTCGGCGAACAGCGGGGTGCTCAGATACCGCTCGCCGAAGTCGGGTAGCACCACGACGATGAGTTTGCCGGCGTTCTCCGGGCGACGAGCCACCTGCAGCGCGGCCACCACCGCCGCACCCGAGGAGACGCCGACCAGCAGTCCCTCTTCGCGGGCCAAGCGCCTGGCCAGGTTGATCGAGTCGTCATTGCCGACGGTGATCACCTCGTCAACCAGATCCATGTCCAAAACCGGCGGGATGAACCCGGCGCCGATGCCCTGGATCGGGTGCGGGCCCTTCTGGCCGCCGGACAGCACCGGTGACGCGGCCGGCTCGACGGCCACGAACTGCACCGACGGCTTGCGTTCCTTGATGACCTGCGCGACACCGGTCAGCGTGCCGCCGGTGCCAACCCCGGACACGAAAAAGTCGATCTTGCCGTCGGTGTCGCGCCACACCTCCTCGGCGGTGGTCTTGCGGTGGATCGCCGGGTTGGCCGGGTTCTCGAATTGCTGCGGCACGAAATACCGCTGGTCGGTTTTGGCCAGTTCCTCGGCCTTGGCGATCGCGCCCGGCATCCCCTCAGGACCCGGCGTGAGGACGAGCTCGGCGCCAAGGGCGTGCAGCAGCTTGCGCCGCTCGACGCTCATCGTCTCGGGCATCGTCAGCACGATCCGATACCCGCGCGCCGCCGCCACCATCGCCAGCGCGATGCCGGTGTTGCCACTCGTCGGCTCGAGGATGATGGTGTCGTCTTTTATCAGGCCCGCCTCTTCGGCCGCGTCGATCAGGGCCACTCCCAGACGGTCCTTGACGCTGGCGGCAGGATTGAACGATTCCAGCTTGGCAACAACATCGGCGTTCGCGCCGTCGGTGACCCGGTTCAGCCGGACCAGGGGGGTGTTTCCGATCAGTTGTGTGATGTTGTCAGCGATAGTCACTTACATCCGTCTCCAACGATTTCGGGTCAGGGCTTGTGGGCTTCCCAGCTAATGTCAAACTCTATGGCCATCTCGGTGGGGATGGCTAGCGCGACGGGTGTGAACCGGTGCGATGCCTCGTCCTGCGCCACTCCGGTCAGCACACGTCCGGGCAGATGCTCCGGAACCGTTGCGGTCACGACGGCATTCGAGGTACCCGGCGCTCGACGTAGGTAAAAGTCCGTCCCCGGCTCGATCGTTCCGTCGATGGCGAAGCCGTCGACGTCGATCAAGGTGAGACCGTCGGTGGCGCTGAGCGTCAGGGGGATTCGGACCTGGAATGGGCCGACGAGCTCGGCGTCGACGACGGCGTGGGTATCGACTATCAAGGGTTTTTCGGTTTCGCGGACGGCTTTGCATGCGCCGGCAAGTAGGTAGTTGTACAGATGCACGACCTTGTCGGGGTTGCGGTAATGCCGGCTGCCGGTCAGCCAGAAGTTGACGTGGTCGATCCTCGGCGTTCCGGTCTCCGAAGTTGCGATGAGCCGGTAGTAACGATAGCCGCGCCCGCCGCGGCCGTGGCTGCTGGTCGACAGCGTGCTGCCCTCGCCCAGGGTGCGTTGGTAGTGGCCTTCGCCGGTGCTCGTGGTCAGGAATGATCCGGAAACATCGTGCCACACAACGCCGTTGGCCGACTTTTGCAGCCTTAGTCCGACTGCGTTGTCAGCGGCCGTCCACACCGAGTAGCCGCCCAGCTGAGGTTCGCCGTCGAACTCGAACGTGATCACCGGTCCGGCCGCCCGATGCACGGCGACCGGGACATTGAGCGGTCGGGTGTCCAGAGCAAGCCCGTTGGTCAGATACCAGATCGCGGCCTGTGTCGCGGCGATCGCCTCATGTTCGCTGATGTTGGCCGGCCCGATCGGGTAGCCGGTCTCGCGAACTCGTCGGCTCAGCTCTGCGGCGGGGAGCAGAGGAAAGGAGTGCCGCAGGATCCAGTCGACTTCGGCCTCCTTGCCGGATGCCCGCAGATGCGGCAGCTCCGACCAAGTGCCCGGCTGGTAGCGCGACGGGAGGTGTGGCGCGATGCCGGTGAAGTCGAGGGAGTAGGCGTCCACGTTGGGATTGAGCCGGATCAGATCGGTCCGCGCCCAGCTGCCGTCGGTGAAAACGATTTTGTCTACCGTGTGCGAATAAGTGCCGCCTCGGTAGCGGGTCATGGGCGTGAGCCCGGTGGTCGACCGGACCACGACGCGGCTCTGGGTCGCCACCCGTGCCACGGCACGGTCAGTAATGGGCATGATGGTCATTGGTGGTTGATCTTCCTGAAAGACTTTGGAGTGGCGCGCAATTCGATTGCGCCGGGCATACCGGTTCAATCACCCGATGAGGGTGGGCGCGGGGATTTCTACAGCGTCAGACGGCGTCAGGAAATCAACGACAACAACAGCAACAACAGTGCAGGCCCAGGCAGCGCGACGGGACCAAGCGCGGCTGTGCGGCGTGTTGCATAACGCCACTATAGGGCATGATCTGATGCGGGCCGTTTGACCTCTGGCCCCGCACCCCTGCTGTTGAAAAAATCATGCTGAGTTTTAGACTTGCCAAAGCTCAGCGCGGCGCTTTGGTCGGCTGCCATTCGGCCCGGCCACCGACTAGCACTCGACGACGGAAGGACCACGATGACGTCGGCTCAGAATGAGTCCCAGGCACTTGGCGATCTCGGCGCCCGGCAACTTGCGAACGCGACAAAGACGGTTCCGCAGCTTTCCACCATCACGCCTCGCTGGCTGCTCCATTTGCTGAGCTGGGTGCCGGTGGAAGCCGGTATCTATCGGGTCAACCGAGTGGTCAACCCGGAGCAGGTCGCGGTCAAGTCCGAAGAGGGTGCCGGCACCGAAGAGCCGCTACCCGAGACGTACGTCGACTACGAGACCAGCCCTCGCGAATACACGCTGAGGACGATCTCCACATTGCTCGACATCCACACCCGGGTCTCCGACCTCTACTCGAGCCCGCACGACCAGGTCGCGCAGCAGCTGCGGCTGACCATCGAGACGATCAAGGAGCGCCAGGAGTTCGAGCTGGTCAACAGCCCCGAGTACGGCCTGCTTGCGCAGGCGACTCCCGAGCAGACCATCAAAACCCTGGGCGGTGCCCCGACCCCAGACGACCTTGACGCGCTGATCACCAAGGTCTGGAAGACGCCCAGTTTTTTCCTTACCCACCCGCAAGGCGTCGCGGCGTTCGGCCGTGAGGCCACCTTCCGCGGCGTGCCGCCGGTGGTCGTGAGCCTGTTCGGTGCGCAGTTCATCACCTGGCGCGGCATTCCGATCATCCCTTCGGACAAGGTGCCCGTCGAGAAGGGCAAGACAAAGTTCATCCTGGTGCGCACCGGCGAGGAGCGTCAGGGCGTGGTCGGCCTGTTCCAGCCCGGTCTGGTCGGCGAGCAGGCGCCGGGGCTGTCGGTTCGGTTCACCGGCATCAACGAATCGGCGATCGCGAGATACCTGGTCACCCTTTACACATCGTTGGCAGTGCTGACCGACGACGCGCTGGCCGTGCTCGACGACGCTGCCGTGGACCAATTCCATGCCTACAAGAAGTGAGTACCGCGCGGTAGACGGCGAAAGCGACTTGCCCATCAGCGCGGCAGAACTCGCCGCGCTGGCCAGCCAGCTGTATGCGACCAGCATCAGGCCGGGTTTCGACAGTCCGCCGCAGTCGGCGCCGGTCGCTCCGCGGGGCAATGTGCCGGACACGACGGCGGCCACCTCGGCCGGGCAGACCGCGGCCGGTACCGCCGACCTCTACCCGACGCCGATACCGCTGGTGAGCACCGGGGATGTCTATGTCCCGGCTCCGACGTCGCCCGAACCTGAGCCGCCACCGCAGACCGTGCCGGTGGCGCCGCGCGGCAATGTCCCGGACACGACGGCAGCGCCGTCCGCCGCCGCGACGACCGGGGGAGTCGCAGACCCCTACCTGCCACCGGCCGACCTGAGCGCGTTCGCGGTGCCGACCGAGGGCATCGTTCCGACCCTGCCCGGTGTGTTGGCCGGAACGGTGCCGACCGTTCCGGTGGCTCCGCGTGGTTCGGTGCCGTCGTGGCTCCCCGGGGCGCCGTCGGTTCCCGAGCTGGGCTGGTCAGACGCGGTGCCCGTCGTACCGGACGCGCCGGCCGGCGACGAGCACAACTACCACTTCCTGACCGCAGCCGACCCGGTTCCGGAGTTCACCGACGAGCACGAGGTGTTCGACGTCAACGCCATTCGGGCCGACTTCCCGATCCTGAAGGAGACCGTCAACGGCAAGCCGCTGATCTGGTTCGACAACGCGGCGACCACCCAGAAGCCGCAAGTCGTGATCGACCGGTTGTCGCACTTCTACGCCCACGAGAACTCCAACATCCACCGAGCCGCGCACGAATTGGCGGCCCGGGCCACTGACGCCTACGAGGAGGCTCGCGACACCGTAGCGGAATTCATCGGCGCGCCAACGGCCGACGACATCGTGTTCTTGCGTGGCACTACCGAGGCGATCAACCTGGTGGCGCACGCCTGGGGCGGCAAGCACCTGCAACCCGGCGACGAGATCGTGATCACCCATCTGGAACACCACGCCAATATCGTGCCCTGGCAACTGATCTCACAGAAGACCGGAGCGATCCTGAAGTGGGCGCCGATCGACGACGCGGGCAACCTGCTGCTGTCGGAGTTCGAGGAACTGCTGGGCCCGCGGACCAAGCTGGTAGCCGCCAGCCAGGTCTCCAATGCGCTGGGCACGGTGGTTCCGGTGGACAAGATCGTCGAGTTGGGCCACCGCCACGGCGCGCGGGTGCTGATCGACGGCGCCCAGTCGATCCAGCACGTACCGGTCGACGTTGCTGAACTCGGCGCCGATTTCTTCGTGTTCTCCGGACATAAGATCTACGGCCCCACCGGAATTGGCGTGCTCTATGGCACCCAG
>DASQSQ010000044.1:0-9047 GCA_035642315.1 Mycobacterium sp. | reverse complement strand
ACCCGGCTCGGAAAGATCCGCAATCCGCAGTACCGCATCGCTGTCGCCGACTCACGGAACCGGCGCGACGGCCGGGCAATCGAGATCATCGGCAGATATCACCCCAAGCAGGACCCGAGTCTGATCGAGATCGACTCCGAGCGCGCCCAGTATTGGCTGTCCGTGGGTGCTCAGCCCACCGAACCTGTCCTCAAGCTGCTCAAGATCACCGGTGACTGGCAGAAGTTCAAGGGGCTGCCCGGCGCCGAGGGCACACTGAAGGTCGGCCAGCCCAAGCCGAGCAAACTGGAGCTGTTCAACGCCGCGCTGGCCGCTGCCGACGGTGCGCCCGGCACCGAGGCCGCCAAGCCCAAGCAGAAGAAGGCCCCGGCGAAGAAGGCTGCCGCGGACAAGGCCGAGAAAGCCGACGAGGCCGACAAGCCGGCTGCTGAAGCTGAGGTCGCAGAGCCGGCGGCAACCGGCGAGCAGGCCGAACCGGCGACCGAGAGCTGACCGCAGCCATGAGTACCGTCGTCGTCGACGCCGTCGAACACCTAGTCCGCGGAATTGTCGACAACCCCGACGAAGTCCGAGTTGACCTGGTGACCAGCAGGCGTGGCAGGACCGTCGAGGTGCACGTCCATCCCGACGATCTCGGCAAAGTGATCGGTCGAGGCGGGCGCACCGCAACCGCGTTGCGCACGCTGGTCGCCGGAATCGGTGGCCGCGGTATCCGAGTCGACGTGGTGGACACCGACCAGTAGCGGAGCCCGGCCCTTGGAACTCCTGTGGAGCTCATAGTCGGGCGCGTGGCCAAGGCCCACGGCGTGACCGGCGAACTCGTCGTCGACGTCCGCACCGATGATCCCGAGTTACGGTTCGCCCCGGGCGCGATGTTGCGCACCAAGGCATCCGATCGTGGTGAGCACAACTATGTCGTGACGGCGGTTCGTCCGCACGGCAACCGCCTTCTGCTGCGGTTGGAAGGGGTGGCCGACCGCGATGCGGCCGACGCGCTGCGCGGCAGCTTGTTCGTCATCGACTCCGAGGACTTGCCGCCCATCGACGAGTCGGACACCTATTACGACCATCAACTGGAAGGTCTTCTGGTGCGGACGACGGGCGGCCGCGACATTGGCACGGTCGCCGAGGTATTGCACACCGCGGGCGGCGAGCTACTGGCCGTCGACCGAGCCGACGCCGGCGAGTTGCTGGTGCCGTTCGTGACCGCGATCGTCACGTCGGTGTCGTTGGATACTGGCATCGTCGAAATCGATCCGCCCGAGGGCTTGTTGGAGCTGGAGACCTGAAGGCCACTATGAAGATTGACGTCGTGACGATCTTCCCGTCGTACCTGGATCCGCTGCGGCAATCGTTGCCGGGCAAGGCGATAGAGTCCGGTCTGGTCGAGCTGGACGTGCACGACTTGCGGAAGTGGACCCACGATGTGCACCACTCGGTGGACGACGCGCCGTACGGCGGCGGCCCGGGGATGGTGATGCGGGCACCGGTGTGGGGCGAGGCGCTCGACGAGATCTGTTCGCAGGAAACGCTTCTCGTCGTCCCGACGCCCGCGGGCGCGCTGTTTACCCAGGCGACTGCGCAGCGGTGGAGCAGCGAGACGCATCTGGTGTTCGCCTGCGGTCGCTACGAGGGGATCGATCAGAGGGCCATCGACGATGCCGCCGGGCGGATGCGGGTGGAAGAGGTCTCGATCGGAGATTACGTGCTGCCGGGAGGAGAATCAGCAGCCGTGGTGATCATTGAGGCGGTGCTGCGACTGCTGCCCAATGTTTTGGGCAATCCACTTTCACACCAAGACGATTCGCACTCCTGCGGTCTGCTGGAAGGTCCGTCGTACACCAGGCCGCCGAGCTGGCGTGGACTCGACGTCCCCGAGGTGCTGCTGTCCGGGGACCACGCTCGCGTTGAGTCGTGGCGACGGCAGGCCGCCGAGGAGCGCACCCGGGAACGCCGTCCCGACTTGTGGCAGCGGCGATAAGGCTCAAATCCGCCCCGCGGGGAACATCGTCTTGACCGCTTGGGTGATCGTCGTCCGTGCGGTGGCGTCATCGGAGGGTTGCAGCGACTCGATCACCATGACGTAGCGCCGGTCGGAGCCGATGATGCCGGTGGACAGGTGCATCCAGCTCTCCCCGTCCATACAGCACATCCAACCCTGCTTGACGGCAACGGGTTCGGCGTACAGCCCGTCGGGAATGCCGAACCGCTGCGGGTAGCCGTCGGCCCCGGTTGCACTCGATCCGGCGAGGTCGTCGACGATGATCTCCGCGCCCTTACCAGATAGCCCACCGGACCCGTTGAGCAGTGCGTCGTAGTAGTGCACTAGATCCGACGCTGAGCTCATCGTGTTCCACCACCGGCCGTCGCTGGGTGGCGCAGTGGATGTCAGCCCGTACCGACCCGCGACGTCGGTGATGATCGCCTCGCCGCCACGCTCGGCCCAGAACGTCTCGGCGGCGCCGTCGTCGGAGGAGCGCAGCATGCCGTCCAGTGCCTGGCGGTCTGCCGTCGGCAGTCGGTGGTTCTCCTCCGAGCCGGCCGAATCCTGCCACAGCACATCGTCGGCGATGAACAGCTTGGCCACCGACGCGATCGCGATGAGCTGGTCGTTGCCGTTGGACAGAATTTGGTGGGTGGTCCGGTCGAGGACTGCCACCGCAATCGTGGCGCCGTCGGCGGCCGCGTCTTGGGTGGCCTGCGTGATGCGGGCCGGCAGCCCCTCGAACGCCGCGCCGAGCATGCCCTGCGGCGACTCCGGCGGCCTGATTGCTTGCGCTGGCGCGGCGACATGGGGCACGTGCGACGTGGCGCCGGGCGAGCCGTACACCTTCGCTTCGAAGCCCGCCACCGACGCCGTCAGCACCGCTGCGTTGGCGATCAGCACCATCAGCGGTCGCGCTCGCATGGCTCCTATGTACCATTCGCCCACGTCACGCCCAGGCAAGGCGGATCGGCGATTCGCGGCGATTTCACTGCTTGGACCCGATCTGGCACAATTGACCAGTTGTCTCCAGCGGTTCTCGGCCGGCCGGTCCGCTCCCACCTGCTGCGAGACGCGGCCAGATGCCCGAATCCATCGGCTTGGTTGACTGTCAGCACGCCCACAGCGTGAGCAGCAGCCCGTAGCCGCGACCGCAAGGAAGTGTCTCCGACATGAACACGCTGGACTTCGTCGACAAGGGGTCGCTGCGCGACGACATCCCGGCCTTCAGCCCCGGTGACACGATCAATGTGCACGTCAAAGTGATCGAGGGCGCCAAAGAGCGTATCCAGGTGTTCAAGGGCGTGGTGCTGCGTCGGCAAGGCGGCGGGATCCGGGAGACCTTCACGGTGCGCAAGGAGAGCTACGGCGTAGGCGTGGAGCGAACCTTCCCGGTGCATTCGCCGAATATCGACCACATCGAGATCGTGACCCGCGGTGATGTGCGGCGCGCCAAGCTCTACTACCTGCGAGAGCTGCGCGGCAAGAAAGCCAAGATCAAAGAGAAGCGCTGACCAGGTGCGGCTCACCGGGCGGCGGCGCGCGACGTCGCGGTCGGTGCTGGCTAGGCTGACCCAGTGACCGAAGCCACCGACTCGTCGCCTGAAGGCAAACCCGACCCTGATCCGCCCGAGGCGGAAGCCGCGACAAGCCATCCGGCTGCCATCAAATCGGGCGGCACCGACGCCGACGACGAGCCCGAGGACAAGAAGCGAGCCGCCCTGCGGGAAACCGTCCTCCTGGCGGCGATCGCGCTGGTGCTCTACTACGTCATGTTGACGTTCGTGGCACGGCCCTACCTCATCCCGTCCGAATCCATGGAACCCACGCTGCACGGATGCTCGGGTTGCGTCGGCGATCGGATCATGGTGGACAAGCTCACCTTTCGTTTCGGCTCACCGCACCCCGGTGACGTCATCGTCTTCAAGGGACCGCCGTCGTGGAACGTGGGCTATAAGTCGATCCGCTCGCACGACACCGCGATTCGCTGGGTGCAGAACGCGCTGTCTTTCATCGGCTTTGTGCCGCCTGACGAAAACGACCTCGTCAAGCGAGTCATCGCGGTGGGCGGACAGACGGTGCAGTGCCGAAGCAACAGCGGGTTGACGGTCAACGGCGCCCGGTTGAAGGAGCCCTATCTGGATCCGGCCACGATGAACGCCGACCCGTCGGTCTACCCGTGTCTGGGTCCCGAGTTCGGACCGGTCACCGTCCCGCAGGGGCGGTTGTGGGTGATGGGGGACAACCGCACTCATTCCGCGGACTCCCGCGCACACTGCACCAGCACGCCCACCGACGCAATGAATGGACTGCTGTGCACGGGTGATCCCATGGCGGGCACCGTGCCGGTGGGCAACGTCATCGGCAAGGCGAGGTTCATTGTGTGGCCGCCGTCGCGATGGGGTGGTGTGCGCGCGGTGAATCCGCAGCAGAATCATTAGCCATGGCCACCACCTGGCCGCCACGGCCAGTTATCCGTAAATCGTCCGGCTTGCGCACCCTGGAGTCGGCTCTCTACCGCAACGGTCTTGGACCGGTGGCCGGAGTGGATGAGGTCGGTCGCGGGGCTTGCGCCGGACCGCTGGTGGTCGCGGCGTGCATATTGGGCGCGGGTCGACTGGAAAGCCTTGCTGCCCTTGACGATTCGAAGAAGCTTACTGAGAAGGTGCGGGAGAAGCTGTACCCGTTGATTTGCCGCTACGCGCTGGCCTATCACGTGGTGTTCATCCCGTCGGTCGACGTTGACCGACGCGGCGTGCACGTGGCCAATATCGAAGGGATGCGCCGCGCGGTGGCCGGGCTGTCGGTGCGCCCCGGCTATGTGCTCAGCGACGGATTCCGGGTGCCGGGATTGCCGGTGCCGTCGCTGCCGGTGATCGGTGGGGACGCTGCGGCGGCCTGTATTGCCGCCGCCAGTGTGCTGGCCAAGGTTAGCCGGGACCGGTTGATGGTGACGATGGACGCCGATCATCCGGGCTATGGGTTCGCCGACCACAAGGGCTACAGCACGCTCGCGCACTCGGCGGCGCTGAACGAGCTGGGCCCGTGTTCGCAGCATCGGTATTCCTTCATCAACGTCCGGCGGGTGGCAACGGGCTCGGGTACCCGCGTGCGCCTGGTGACGATGCGGGCCGGTACGGCCCGAGGAGGAGCCGGGCAATCGGGCGTGGCCGAGTGCCTCGCAGGCGACGATGCGGGCGCACCGGGTCAACGTGCCGCCAACGGGTGGGGAAAGATGGAACCCGACTCGTCCGAATGGGCTGGGTCTCAGGTAGTTGGGATGGACAAGGACGGCTGAGCAGATGAGTGCCGAAGATCTCGAAAAGTACGAAACCGAGATGGAGCTCTCGCTGTACCGCGAATACAAGGACATCGTGGGGCAGTTCAGCTACGTGGTGGAAACCGAGCGCCGCTTCTATCTGGCAAACGGTGTCGACATGGTGCCACGCAACGCGGACGGCGAGGTGTACTTCGAGCTGCGGCTTTCCGACGCGTGGGTGTGGGATATGTACCGGCCGGCCCGGTTCGTCAAGCAGGTGCGGGTGGTCACCTTCAAAGACGTCAACATCGAAGAGGTCGAGAAACCCGAGTTACGGCTGCCCGAGTAGCCAGCCGTCCGGCGCTAGCTGTCGCTCGACGACCGGTCGTCGCCGAATACCGGATTCCCGCGGTGCTCGATGACCGAGCGCGCCACATCGGCGAGCTTGATGTTCAGATCCTGGGAATACTTGCGCAGCACATCGAAGGCCGCGTGCTCGTCCACGCCGTTCAGCATCATCAGCATGCCGACGGCCTTCCCGATTTCCCGGTTGCTGAGCAGCCCGCGCCGCAAGGTGGCGACGTCCTCGCCCTGCGCGACGGCGTTGATGGCCACGCTGGCGAAGGATGCCAGCACGATGGCCTGCCCGGCGGATTCGTGGTCGAAGACGCCCGCCGTGTCGCTGAACAGATTGAGGGCACCCGTTTTGCGCCGATCGACCAGGATTCGAAAGCCCATCGCGCCACGGACGGGGGTCTCGGCGACCAGGCGCGCGGCCAGCAGGGGCCACTGGTTGGGCGTGGTGAGATCGGTTTCGATCTGCGGTGTCTCTTCCTCGATCGCGTCGACGCACGGTCCGTCGCCGGCGGTCCGTTCCATGTCGTCGATTCGCTGCGCGATACGATCGCTGGCGCCAACCGTGACGTAGCCCCCGTCGCGGCGGACCAGCAAGCTGGCGTGATCGCATCCGGTGACAACCAGCGTCGCGGCGACACAGATGGCCGCGTAAACCTCGCTCGACTCCGTGCCCTGATAGATGATTTCGGCCAGCGCGGAAAAGACCGTGCTTGGGTCCGCAGCGGGTGTTCCGCCCAAGCCGTTGTTCCCGTCGTCTGCCATGTCATCCATCATTTCAGGCCGCATCCGCGCTGGCCAACGTATCGACGTTTCCGCTGGCAAGCCCAGGATCGTGGGCGCGTCAAGATCCCGTAAGGAAGAAAGCGGCCCTCCCCAACATCGGTTAGGAAGGTCTGGTGACGGGATTGGCTGACGAGCCGCGCATCGCGCCGTCTTTTTTCGACGGGTGGAAGCGCGCTTTGCTCGGCAAGCCGATGATCACCGATGACCTTCAGCATGAGAAGTTGTCGAATACCGTTGCGCTTGGCGCGCTTTCACCGGACGCGATCTCGTCGACTGCTTATGGTCCCGAGCAGATCATGGTTGAGTTGCTGCCCGCTGCCGGGATGGCCGCGTTCGTATTGTTGCTGCCGCTGGTCGGCGTGATCCTGTTGATTCTGACGTTGGTGACCGCGTCGTATCGGCAGGTCGTCATGGCCTACACGCGGGCCGGCGGTTCCTACATCGTGGCCAGGGAGAACTTTGGACCTCGGGTGGCGCAGATCGCGGCCGCGGCGCTGTTGATCGACTACGTCGTCACCGTGGCGATCCAGTGTGCAGCCGGCACCGTGGCGGTGGCGTCTGCGATACCGTTGCTGGGCCCCTACAGCCTGGAAATCTCGGTCGGTGCGGTACTCATTTTCTGTTACGCGAACCTGCGCGGGTTGCGGGAGGCCGGCCGGACATTCGCGGTGCCGACCTACTGGTTCATCGGCATGCTCACGCTGATGATCGTGGTCGGCGTTGCTCGTGAAATCTTCGGGACCCTGCCGCAATACAATCCACAGCACATCGACGGAGCAGTGCCGATGGGGCATGGCGGCGGACTCGTGATGGGCGCGACAATCCTGGTGATACTGCGGGCTTTCGCCAACGGCGGCTCGTCACTGACCGGGGTCGAGGCGATCTCCAACACGGTCAACCTGTTTCGTAAGCCCGAAGGCCTCAACGCGCGCCGGGTACTGACCATCATGGCTACCATTCTTGGGCTGCTGTTGGCCGGTGTGGCCTGGCTCGGCTACGCCACACGTTCCGTCCCGTACTCCGCCGGGTATCCGTCGATGCTCTCCGAGATCGGCCGGGCGGTCTTCGGCCACGGATTCATCGGCAACGTCTTGTTCTTCCTGTTGCAGGCGGCGAGCGCGGCGATCTTGTACAACGGTGCCAATACCAGCTTCAACGGGTTTCCGGCGCTGACTCACTTCGTTGCCGAGGACAGCTTCCTGCCGCGGCCGTTGATGAAGCGCGGCCATCGGCTGGTGTTCTCCAACGCCATCATCCTGCTGACCATGCTTGCGGTGGCGCTGTTGCTCGCCACGGGGGGCGGGGTCAACGCGCTGGTGCCGATGTTCGCGATGGGTGTGTTCACCGCATTCTCGATGGCCGGCTACGGCATGACCAAACACCATCTGACCCATCGTGGGCCCGGCTGGCGCTACAAGCTGGTGATCAACCTGTCGGCGGGCATCCTGTCGACGAGCGTGGTGGCCATCTTCGCGATCGCAAAGTTCACCGAGGGCGCGTGGCTGGTGGTGGTGGTCTTCCCGATCCTGGTCTTGGTGCTGATGCGACTCAACCGGCAGTACCGCGCCGAGGCCTCCGTACTAGAGACGTCGCTCACTGAGCGCGCCGACTTGGACAAGCATGCCCGGCATCGGGTGTTTGTTTTTGTGGACAGCGTCGACCTGGCCGAGATCGAGGCGATGCGTTACGCGCAGGGCCTGCATGCCGACGAGCTGACCGCGGTGCACTTTGTGTTGGATGCCGAGCGTGCCCTGCGCCTGCAGGAGAATTGGCAGCATTTCGGGCACGTCACCGCGCTGCGGATGGTCGAGTGCCTGGATCGCAACTTGAGCCGGGCCGCCCAAGACCTGATTTCACAGGTCAAGCGTGACCATCCGGACACCACGGTGACCGTGCTGTTGCCGCGTCGCAGCTATTCGCCGCTGCTGGGCCGGCTATTGCATGACCGCACCGCCGACAAGATCGCCCGGGTGGTTAGTCGGATCGAAGGCGCGAGCGCACAGATCGTCGCCTACGACATATCGTCGCGGATCGCCCAAGCCCAGGCCGACCGGGCGGCCGCTTTTAAGCATGCTGGTCAGGCCTTGGAAACCACCGAAGAGGTGCACGCGGCGACGCCGGTTATCTGACAGGCAACGCCCGTCGTGGCGGCGCTGGATCATAGTCATGAGTCCGCCTTTTTGGACGCGGTATCGGTAGGAGATACCTGGTAAAACCCCAAAGGTTGGATGTTAAATATTCGGGCCCGTTGGCCATGGTCTGCCGCATCCGGCTAGAGACGCTAACCTTCACGTTCGTAGGCTGTAGGCGCGTTCAAGGGGCGGAAACGAAAATTACCGTGACAGAGTTGGCTGACGACCATTCGATCCAAACGACGTTTTCTGATGCGTGGAAGCGGTTCTTCCTCGGGAAGCCGCTGATCAACGAGCATCTGGAACACGAGAGCTTGTCCAATGTCGTTGCGCTAGGGGCGCTTTCCCCGGACGCAATCTCGTCCACGGTCTACGGTCCCGAGCAAATCATGGTCGAACTGCTCCCGGCTGCCGGGATGGCCGCGTTCGTGCTGGTGATGCCCATCGCCGGCGTCATCTTGTTGATCTTGGCGTTGGTCACCGCGTCATATCGGCAAGTGGTCATGGCTTACACCCAACGAGGTGGATCCTA
>DASQSQ010000043.1:0-15645 GCA_035642315.1 Mycobacterium sp. | reverse complement strand
CATTGTCGAAGGGTCGTTTTTCGAACGCGTACCCGAAGACGGCGACGCCTATGTGCTCAAGCACATCATTCACGACTGGCCCGACGAGGACGCGGTGCACATCCTGCGCAACGTGCGCACCGCGGCGCGCACAGGTAAGCGGGTCCTGCTCGTCGAATTGGTCATTCCGAAGCACGGCCGCGACTTTCTCGGCAAATGGACGGACCTGGAGATGCTGATCGGCGCCGCTGCGCGCGAGCGCACCGCCACCGAATACGGCCAACTGTTGAACCGGGCCGATTTTCAGATGACGCGGGTGGTCGAAACAGCGTCACCCTTCAGCGTCGTCGAAGCGACCGCGGTCTAGGCGTGCCCGACAATGTGCGCTCCACGAGAGGATCGGCCACTGTGTTCGATCAGGTTGCGTCACAGTGCAATTAGCTTCACTGAGCGAGCACCGCTTAGGCACACCATGGTGGCGCTAGCCGTGCTCACCGGCATAGCCGCGCTGGGATTGTTTCCGGCGTGGCTGCACCGCAACGACAAGGCGGACACGAAATGACCGCCACCGGAACAGGATTCGAGAAGGCAACCCTTCGTGGGCTCGACTTTGACCCACCGTGCGACTGCCAGCTGATATTCAACCTGCTCGGCCGTATTTTCGTTGTGCGCCAATGCGACAAGGCCGCGCGTTGGGCTGCGAACACGGCGTGCTGCAGTCACCAAACCTTGTCCTGCCCGAAACACCGCTACAGCATCAACCGGTGTTCGCGGTGCAAACAGCGCCTCCCGTCGCTCAAACTTCGCTGGCGGCGGATATGAAACTGGGCATTCGCGGCACCCGGATGATGGTCGCCTTGCAGGCCGCGCCCTGAACTGATCATGACCACGATCACGCTTCTGTATGGAAGGCGAAGCACGCCGGAACGCTGCGTTGTCGTGCGCGGAAGCCCTCTCGTCACCATCGATCCGGCGCTGGGCGCAAATCCGCGGGGCGATGTACTCGTCGAAGCTCGGATTGGGCGCTGGGTGATTATTTACAGACGCCGTCACGGCTCGGCCACGAGGAGTCAATGAAGGAGTCCGGCGACGCGACCACACCCAAACAGCGCAGCGCTAAAGTGGCGGCATGCGGGTCTGGGAGCTGGGGCCGGGCCGGCTCATGGTCGCCGGCGGGTTCTCCGACCTTGCCCTGCACCATCATCCTGCGGTTCAGGTCACTGTTGGCGGACGTGGTCCGTTAACGGTTACCTGCGACGGCGAAAACGAGGACCTGGGCTGGCTGGTCGTGATCGCCAGCGGCGCTCGCCATGCCGTGCGATCGGATTCGGAATCCGGAGCCCTGACGTTGTACCTCGGGCTGCAGACGCCGGAAGGCGTCGCGCTGAGCACGCTGAGTCGCAATCACGGTCGGCATCAAGGCATCTGGATCGTCGAGGACGGACAGAATCTGGCGGAGGCGACGGTCGCTTCGCTGGACCAAGATGGTCCGCATGCGGCGGCCGAACATCTCGTCGGCGGACTTTGCGAGATGGGTGATCGCCGCACGGACGGGCCGCGACCCGTTCACCCGCAGCTGCGGCAGGCGATCGAAGTCGTGTCGAGCCGCATGTCCGATCGCGTCGACGTGACGTCGGTCGCCGGTGCGGTAGCGCTGTCACCCGACTATCTCGGGCGGCTGTGCAAGCAGCAGACCGGCGTCTCCTTCTCGGCCACGATCCGCTGGGAGCGGCTGGTCACAGCGGTGAGCTACCTCCTCGATGGTTATTCCGTCACCGACGCCGCCCACCTGGCCGGGTTTGCCGACGGATCGCACGCGAACAGGGTGTGCTGGGAAATGACCGGGGCGACGCCAAGCGAACTCGCTCAAGCGGTCCGGAAGACTCTGATCTGACGGATTCATACAAGCGTTCCCGTCGTGGTTGACCCACGCTTGGGATATGCCTGCAATGTCCAGATTCGAACGTGCCTACTGCTGCAGCAGTATATGGCGGTCCAGCAGCTCGACGATCGCGCGTGAGCTCTGCGCCCAACGGCTGGGCCGCGACGTGCTGGAAATCGGCGTCGGGAGTGGATCCGTTGCGCAGCAGCTTCTTTCGGATGCTCCCGAACTCGCTTGGACGGCAATAGATATCGATCCGCACATGACGCAGGCGGCCGCCACCCGCTTGCGTGAATTCGCATGCGCATCGGTGAAAACGGCCGACGCGACCGCGATGCCGTTCCCCGCTGAGTCCTTCGACTCCGTCGTCAGCTGCCTGATGCTGCATCACATCATCGACTGGGAGCGCGCCGTCGCCGAGACCGCGCGGGTGTTGCGACCGGGCGGGATCTTCGTCGGCTACGACCTGACCCGCACTGTCCTGGCGAGCCTGTTCCACCGTTTGGACGGTTCACCGCATCGGCTGATCGCTCCGGACGACTTCCGGAACGAGTGCTCGCGACATGGGCTCACCGCAAGCCTGCAGTCCGGGCTTCTCGGCCACGTAATGCGATTCGTCGCCTACAAAAATTAAAGCGGACGGAGATAAGGAGATATTGTCATGACACCGACACGAACCCGCGCCAAAGCCGCGGTGATCCGCACCGTCTTTGGGTTGCCCAGGCCGGTCCGCCGGTTGTTGGCAGGCCCGCCGTTGCGAATCGACGGGCAGGAAATGGCGCTCGACGCACAGCTCGCGATCGCCCTCAAAAACCGTTCGGGCTCCGATGTTTTCGACGGTCCTGCGGAAGAGGCTCGAGCACGATACGACGAGCTTCCGCATCTCATCGGATACGAGCCACCGGTGCCTGTCACGACCCGAGAGATCGCCATCCCCGCCGAGCACGGCGAGGTCGCGGCCACCCTCTACACCCCTGCAGAGGTGCCCGAGCCGTCCGGGCTGCTGGTGTATTTCCATGGCGGCGGTTTCTCGGTCGGTTCCCGGTTCAGCCACGATCCCATCGCCCGTTACCTGGCGACCCACGCCGGCGCGCGAGTTCTCTCGGTGGAATACCGACGCGCGCCCGAACACCAATTCCCCGCCCCTGCGGACGACGCTCTCGCCGCGTTCGAATACGCCCGCGACCACGCCGGTGATCTGGGTGCCGATCCCGACCGCATCGCCGTCGGGGGTGACAGCGCCGGCGGGAATCTCGCCGCGGTGACCGCGCAGCAGGCTGTCCAACGAGGTGGCGGAGCCCCGTCGTTTCAGCTGCTGATATATCCCGCCACCGATCTGAGCACGCGCCGGCCGTCACGCGACCTGTTCGCCGAAGGTTCGACCTTCACCGACCGCAATATCCAGTGGGTGATGGCCAACTACATACCGGCGGGGACCGATCTGACAGACCCGCGACTGTCGCCACAGCACGGCGACGTCACCGGCTTACCGCCCGCCTATATCGCCAGCGCCGGTTTCGACCCGGTGCGCGATGACGGCGAGGCATACGCGGAAAAGCTGCGGGCCGGTGGAATCCCGGTGGCGCTGACCCGTCAGGCCGACCTGCCGCACGGATACCTCAGCTTCATCGGGCTGGGCGGCCGGTTCACCGAAGCCGCGAGCGAAGCAGCCGGTGCGCTGAAACTCGGCCTCGCCCTGGGTTCAGGATCGTCGACCCAAAGGAGAGCCGGTGAACTTGTCGGGATTGGCGATATCCCATAGGGCGCATACCTTTCCGTCACGCACCGTCATGGCCATGATCCGCGGCAGCATTTCGCGGTACCCGTCGCTGGCCGGAAGGCCGGCGGTGTAGATGCCGAGCTCGCCGTTGACCAAACCCAGCTCATACGCGGTGAACATCGACGGGCCATAGCGTTGCGCAAGGCCGAGCATGAACCGGACCACCTTGTCCGCCCCGTGGATGACCTGAACTGCCGTGGGCGCCTTGCCATCCGAGTCGCCGGTGAACGTCACGTCGGGATGCAACAGCGCCACCACGGCCTCCAGGTCGCCGTCGGCCATCGCGGCCATCAGCTTGCCGACCACCTCGTTGTGCGACGGGTCGGGTTCCGGCGGCGGCTCGGCGGCGACGGCCTTGCGGGCCCGTGAGGCCAGCTGCCGGGCCGCGGCCTCGTTGGTTCCGAGCACCTGCGCCACCTCCGCGAACGGCACCGCGAATCCGTCATGCAACACGAATGCGACGCGCTGGTCGGGCGACAGGCGCTCGAGCACCACCATCGCCGCGAACCGGGCATCCTCGCGCGCCACCACGGCAGACAGCGGATCGGCACCGTCAACGCCGGTGACCACCGGCTCCGGCAGCCAATGGCCGGTGTAGGTTTCGCGGCGGTGCACAGCCGACCGCAGCCGATCCAGCCCGAGCCTGCTCACCACGGTGGTCAGCCAGGCCCTGGGGTTGGCGATCGCGTTGTCATGCCGGTCCCAACGCAGCCACGCTTCCTGCACGATGTCCTCGGCATCGGCCACCGTGCCGGTCAGCCGGTAGGCCACCGACATGAGATGGGGCCGCAACGCTTCGAATTCGCTGACCTGCCCGGTCGAGGTCATAGCCCGAGCGTAACGTTCACGAACACGATGCTCGACAACCTCTGGCTCCACTTCACCCGACACGGCCCGGATATCACGCCGCCGATCATCGCGCGGGGCGAAGGCGTGACGATCTGGGACGACCGCGGCAAGAGCTACCTCGACGGGCTCTCCGGTCTGTTCACCGTGCAGGTCGGTCACGGCCGCACCGAGCTTGCCGAGGTCGCCGCCCGACAGGCGAGCACGCTGGCCTTCTTCCCGCTGTGGGGATACGCCACCCCGACCGCTATCGAGCTCGCCGAGCGCCTCGCCCATTACGCCCCGGGCGACCTGAACCGGGTGTTCTTCACCACCGGCGGCACCGAGGCCGTCGAGACCGCGTGGAAAGTGGCCAAGCAGTACTTCAAGCTGACCGGCAAACCCGGTAAGCACAAAGTGATTTCGCGGTCGATCGCCTATCACGGCACCACTCAGGGCGCCCTGGCGATCACCGGGCTGCCGCGGTACAAGGCGCCGTTCGAGCCGGTGACGCCGGGCGGCTTCCGGGTGCCCAATACCAACTTCTATCGCGCGCCAGAGTTGTTTCACACTGACGTCAAAGCCTTCGGGCAGTGGGCCGCCGACCGGATCGCTGAGGCGATCGAGTTCGAAGGACCCGACACCGTGGCCGTGGTTTTCCTCGAACCAGTGCAGAACGCCGGCGGCAGCATCCCGCCTCCCCCAGGCTATTTCGAACGGGTGCGGGAGATCTGCGACGAGTACGACGTACTGCTGGTCTCCGACGAGGTGATCTGCGCATTCGGCCGGATCGGGTCGATGTTCGCCTGTGACGACTTCGGCTACGTGCCCGACATGATCACCTGCGCCAAGGGGATGACGTCGGGCTACTCACCGATCGGCGCGATGATCGCCAGCGAGCGGTTGTTCGAGCCGTTCAACGACGGCGCGACGATGTTCCCGCACGGCTATACCTTTGGCGGCCATCCGGTTTCGGCCGCTGTCGGACTGGCCAACCTCGACATCTTCGAGCGTGAGGGTCTCAACGACCACGTCAAAACCCTCGCGCCCGTTTTCCGTGCCACCCTGGAAAAGCTGTACGACTTGCCCATCGTCGGGGATGTGCGCGGTGAGGGCTTCTTCTACGGCGTGGAACTGGTCAAGGACAAGGCGACCAAGCAAACGTTCACCGACGACGAACGCCGGGCGCTGCTCGGCCACGTGTCGTCGGCCCTTTTCGAGGCCGGGCTGTATTGCCGCACCGACGACCGCGGCGATTCCGTCATCCAGTTGGCGCCGCCGCTGATCAGCGGCCAAACCGAATTCGACACCATCGAAGCGATCCTGCGCGGCGTGCTGACCGACGTTGGGGGTCACATGTGAGCAAACCGCGCCGCGACGATGCAGAGCGAAGCGATGTGGGGGCACCACCCAGCCGCTTGCGGCGAGGGGGACAGGAGCGGCGTGACTAAGCCCCGCATCGACCCGATCCGGTGGCAACCACCGCCGTCGCGGCCGCTCCCCGATCCCGACCTGACGGCGACGCTGCACGTCATCGAGCTACCCGGCACCGCCCCGGAAGACGTGGTCGCCGATGCCGAGGGGAACATCTGGACCGGTGTGGAAGACGGACGTATCGTCCGGATCACCCCCGACGTCGGTGCTGCGCAGGTGGTCACCGACACCGGCGGGCGACCGCTGGGCTTGGCGGTCGCCCGTGACGGCCGGCTGCTGATCTGCGACAGCCACCGCGGCCTGCTGCGCTACAACCCCGCCACCGACACAATGGAGACGCTGGTCGCCGAGGTGGGCGGGCGAGCGCTGACGTTCTGCTCCAATGTCGTCGAATCAACTGACGGCACAATCTTTTTCACCGAGTCGACCAGCCGCTTTCACTACGAGTACTACAAGGGCTCGGTGGTCGAGGGTCGGCCCACCGGGTCGCTGTTCCGCCGCGATGCCGACGGCACGGTGAGCGTTTTGACGGCGGATCTGTACTTCGCCAACGGCGTCACGCTGACCGCCGACGAGTCGGCATTGGTATTCGCCGAGACGACCGCCTGCCGACTGTCCAAATACTGGCTCACCGGAAGCCGGGCCGGCTCGATCACCCCGCTGGCTATCGACCTGCCCGGCTATCCAGACAACATCTCGACCGGTCTCGACGGCCGGATCTGGGTGGCGATGGTCTCGGACCGCAACGGGCTCAGCGAATGGCTGGCCCCACGCGCGCCGGCCATCCGCAGCCTGATGTGGCGACTGCCCTACCGCTGGCTGCCGAACCCGAAGCCGACCGTGTGGGTGGTCGCGTTCGACCCCGACGACGGCCACGTCGTGACCCAGCTTCGCACCCAGCATCCGGCCTTCGGCCTGGCCACCGGAGTTGTGGAAACGCCCGGCAGGTTGTGGCTGGGCCGCATCGGCGGGCCGGGCGTCTGTTACCTGGATTTGTAACTTCTGCAACACCAGTCACAGCGCGGCTCCCGGGAATTGGGCTGCTGATCGCCTATTCTGCACAGACATGCCTCTCTTACGGCGCTGCTTACGCCCCGCGTCATGCCTGGTAGCGGCGGCTTTCATGGTCGCCGCACCCGTCGTGCTCGGCATCCCAGCGGCGTTCGCCGAACCTGCCGTGGCCGGCGCAGGGCACGACGCCTGCCCATACAAGGTGGCCACCCCGCCGGCGGTGGACTCGTCGGAAGTCCCGCAGGCCGGCGATCCGCCCCTGCCGCTGCCGGTGCCCGCGACGCCGATCGGCGGTAACGCGCTGGGCGGCTGCGGAGTGGTCACCGCGCCCAACACCCCGCCGGTGCCCGGCGACATCTCCGCCGAGGCCTGGGTGGTCGCCGACCTGGATAGCGGCGCGATCATCGCCGCGCGTGACCCGCACGGCCGTCACCGCCCGGCCAGCGTCATCAAGGTGCTCGTCGCGATGGCATCGCTCAACGAGCTCAACCTCAACAAGACCGTCGCCGGCACGCCTGAGGATGCCGGCGCGGAGGGCACCCGGGTCGGCGTTGCCCCGGGTGGCACCTACACCGTCAACCAGTTGCTGCACGGGCTGCTGATGCATTCCGGCAACGACGCGGCGCATGCGCTGGCCATGCAACTGGGCGGCATGCAGCTCGCGGTGGAGAAGATCAACATGCTGGCCGGCAAGCTCGGAGGCCGCGACACCCGCGCCGCCACACCTTCGGGTCTGGATGGACCCGGCATGAGCACCTCGGCGTACGACATCGGGCTGTTCTACCGATACGCCTGGGAGAACCCGACTTCCGCCGACATCGTGCACACGGAGAAGTTCGACTTCCCGGGACACGCAGACCACCCGGGCTATGAGCTGGAAAACGACAACCAACTGCTCTACCACTATCCGGGCGCGCTGGGCGGCAAGACGGGCTACACCGACGACGCGGGCCAGACGTTCGTGGGGGCGGCCAACCGCGACGGACGTCGGCTGATGGCGGTGCTCTTGCACGGCACCCGCCAGCCCATTGCGCCGTGGCAGCAAGCCGCGCATCTACTGGACTACGGGTTCGCGACCGCACCGGGAACCCGGGTGGGAACGCTGATCGAACCCGACCCGTCATTGCTGGCCGCTAAATCCGCAAACGGCGACGCGGCTCCCGGCACATCGACGAACGCCGCTGCGATCGTGCCGGCCGCCGACGCGCTGCCGGTGCGAGTCGGTGTGGCGGTGATCGGCACCGTGATCGTCTTCGGGTTGATCATGGCGGCTCGCTCGATGAATCGCCGACCGCAGAACTAGCTCGTGGTCCCGACGAGTTCGGCAATGAGCGCGCTGACACGTTCGGCGATGTCATCGCGGATCACGCGGACGGTGTCCAGCGGTTGGCCTGCCGGGTCGTCAAGTTTCCAATCCCGATAAGACACACCGGGAAAGTAGGGGCACGTATCGCCACAGCCCATGGTGATGACGACGTCGCTGGCCTCCACCGCGTCGGGACTCACGACTTTGGGGACCTCTGCGGTGATGTCGATGCCGAGTTCAGCCATCGCCGCGACGACGGCCGGGTTGATCTGATCGGCGGGTTCGGTTCCCGCCGATCGGACTTCGATGCAATCACCGGCGAGATGAGTCGTTAGCGCTGCGGCCATTTGGGAGCGCCCAGCGTTATGCACGCACATGAACATGACGCTCGGTTTGGCGGTCATCGGTGCACGCTCCTGGATGAGCCGACGGCGACCGAAGGCGTTGGGAATGGGCGTGTCCGCAGAACCAACGATACGTAGACCAGGGCGACGAGCACGGGTACTTCTATCAGGGGTCCGACGACGCCGGCCAGCGCCTGGCCGGACGCAGCGCCGTAGGTGGCGATCGCCACCGCGATGGCCAGTTCGAAGTTGTTGCCGGCGGCCGTGAATGCCAGCGTCGTGGTGCGTTCGTAACCCAAACCCAGTACGGCACCCAGAAGGTACCCGCCGATCCACATGACGGCGAAGTACGCCAAAAGCGGCAGCGCAATGCGCGCGACATCCCATGGCCGGGAGGTGATCTGGTGGCCCTGAAGGGCAAACAGGATCACGATCGTGAACAGCAGCCCATAGAGCGCCCAGGGTCCGATCTTGGGGAGATAACGCGTCTCGTACCAGGTACGGCCCTTGGCTTTTTCGCCCCACTGGCGGGAGAAGTATCCGGCGGCCAGGGGGATGCCCAAAAAGATGAGCACGGATTTGGCGATCTGCCAAGGCGAGGCGGAGATGGTGGTTTGCGGTAGATGTAGCCAGCCGGGAAGCGCTGAGAGGTAGAACCAACCGAGGGCGGCGAACATCAAGACCTGGAAGATCGAGTTCAGCGCAACCAGCACGGCGGCGGCTTCGCGGTCCCCGCAGGCCAAGTCGTTCCAGATAATGACCATGGCAATGCAACGGGCCAGTCCGACGATGATCAGCCCGGTGCGGTATTCGGGCAGATCGGGCAGCATCAGCCAGGCCAGCGTGAACATCACCGCGGGGCCCACTACCCAGTTGAGCAGCAGCGAGCTGATCAGTAGCCGGCGGTCGCTGGTGACGGTGTCCAGCCGGTCATAGCGGACCTTGGCCAGCACCGGATACATCATGATCAATAGCCCGAGTGCGATAGGCAGCGAGATCCCGTCAATCTGCACTTTTTGCAGCGCGATGTTGAGGCTTGGCACCCAGCGTCCCAGTAACAGGCCAGCCGCCATCGCCACCCCGATCCAGACCGGCAACATTCGGTCCAGCGCGGACAGCTTTGTCACAGCACTGGTTTCAGTCATGGGCGGTTCCGGTCGCTGAGCCGCAACCGGCTACGAGCAACAAGGTGTCGGCGCCGCGGCACCGAAAGTGTCTGAGTCGGCCAGCACGGTGTAGACCTCCCAGCGTTCCCCGCCGGGACCGGTGACCCAGACTTTGTCCTGGGTCGCAAAGCAGCAGGTAGCGCCGAGTTCTTCCTCGGTGAACATATCGGCCTCGGTCAACCTGGCGATCTCGGCGTGCACGTCATGACTGGATTCGACCTCGACCCCGAGATGATTCAGTGTGCCACCCTGGCCCGGGTTCTCCAGCAGCACCAACTTCAGCGGCGGATCAGCGATGGCAAAGTTCGCATATCCGGGTTTGCGTTTGGCCGGTTCGGTGTGAAACAGCTTGGAGTAAAACGTGATTGCCTGATCAAGATCCTCAACATTGAGCGCCAGCTGAACCCGCGCCATGGCAGCGAACCTCCAACCTGTGAGACATATATCGAACTGTTGCTGTTGCCTAGCATGCCGACCTTTTCGATATATGTCAATGTGTATGGCAAGATGGTGTGATGCCGAAAGCGTTGCCAATGATCGATACCACCGCGCCGGTGTGTTGTGCCCCAGTGGCCGCAGGACCGATGAGTGATGCTGATGCGTTGCACATCGCGTTGCGTTTGAAAGCCCTTGCCGATCCGGTGCGCGTCAAGATTGTGTCGTATCTGTTCAGTTCCGCTGCCGGCGAGGAGATTTCCGGCGAGCTGGCGGCCGTGCTCGACCTGAGTGAGTCTACGGTGAGCCATCATCTGAACCAGCTGCGCAAAGCCGGCCTGGTGGTCTCGGATCGCCGTGGGATGAACGTGTTTCATCGGGTGCGCCCCGAAGCGCTGCAGGCGCTTTGCACGGCACTGGATCCCAAGTGCTGCACTTAGCCCGGCGGCATGGCCTCCTGCTGGGCCTCACCGCGGCAAGCCTGGGCATCGTCTACGGCTACGACCTTTCCAACATCGCCGGCGCGCTGTTGTTCATCACCGACGAATTCGGCCTGACGACACGGCAACAGGAGTTGGTGACGACGGCGGTGGTGCTCGGCGAAATCGCCGGAGCGCTGGGGGCAGGCGTGCTCGCCAACCTGATCGGGCGCCGATGGTCGATGCTGTTGGTGGCGGCGGGCTACGCGGTGTTCGCCCTGATGGGTGCGATGTCGGACTCGGTGCCCATGCTGCTGGTGGCCCGGCTGCTGCTGGGCCTGACCATCGGGGTGTCCGTCGTCGTGGTCCCGGTGTTCGTGGCCGAATCCGCGCCGGCGCGCGTGCGTGGTTTTCTGCTGGCCGGCTACCAGGTCGCAACGGTGCTCGGCATCATCCTGGGCTACCTGGTCTGCTACCTGCTGGCCGATTCGCGCGATTGGCGCTGGATGCTGGCATTGGCAGCCGTGCCCGCGACATTGGTGGCGCTGCTGTTGCTGCGGATGCCTGACACCGCTCGGTGGTACATGCTCAAGGGCCGGGTCACCGAAGCCCGGCGAGCGCTGCAACACGTGGAGCCTGACAGTGACGTGGAACGTGAACTCGCCGAGATCGGCGCCGCGCTGCGAGAAGAACGCGGCGGCAGTTTCGTAGAGATGCTGCGTCGGCCCTACCTGCGCGCCACCGTCTTCGTCATCGCGTTGGGTTTTTTCATCCAGATCACCGGCGTCAACGCAATCGTCTACTACAGCCCAAAGCTGTTCGACGCGCTGGGCTTTCGCGGCAACTTCGCGCTGCTGGTACTTCCGGCTGTGGTGCAGGTCGCCGCGCTGGCCGCGGTGCTGGTGTCAATGGTTCTGGTCGACCGGCTGGGTCGGCGCCCCGTGCTGCTGTCCGGGATCGGCGCGATGATCGCGGCCGACGTGGTGCTGGTGGTGGTGTTCGCCGCGCATTCCTCCGCGATATTCGGATTCGTTGGCGTGCTGCTGTTCACGATGGGATTTACTTTCGGCTTCGGCGCGCTGGTGTGGGTCTACGCCGGCGAGAGTTTCCCGTCCCGACTGCGGTCGATGGGATCGAGCGCGATGCTGACCGCCAACTTGCTGGCCAATGCAGTCATTGCCGGCGTGTTCCTGACGATGCTGCATTCGCTAGGCGGCGCAGGCACTTTCGCGGTATTCGGTGTTTTAGCGGTGGGCGGATGGGCCTTCGTGTACCGGTATGCTCCCGAGACCAAAGGGCGGCAACTCGAAGACATCCGCCACTTCTGGGAGAATGACGGCCGCTGGCCTGACGAATTGCCCAGCACAGCAAGGGATGTGCCGGCATGCCGCTGATCACCGCCGGCGCCGTGGCGCTGGAGCAGGGTATCTGCCGACCGGGCTGGGTGGAAGTTTCGGGTGGACAGATCGTGGGTTGTGGGTCGGGTCGGCCGCCACGCCCGGCTGATGTGGACATGCCCGAGGCGCTGGTCGTGCCCGGTTTCGTCGACATCCACGTGCACGGTGGCGGCGGCGCGTCATACACCGACGGCGACACTACAGATGTTCTGCACGCGGCGATGTTTCACCGCGGCCACGGCACCACCACCACGCTGGCCAGCCTGGTCACCGCGTCGCCCGCCGACCTGCTCACCGCGGTGGGTGCGCTCGCCGATTCGACCCGCGCAGGCACCGTCGCGGGTATTCATCTGGAGGGTCCGTGGCTGAGCGCGGCGCGCTGCGGGGCACACGATCCCGCGCAGTTGCGCGACCCGGCGCCCGCCGAGATCGACGCCCTGCTGACCGCCGGCGACGGCGCGATCCGGATGGTCACCCTGGCCCCCGAACGCGTCGGCAGCGACGATGCGATTACCCGCTTCGCCGACGCCGGAGTCGTTGTCGCCGTGGGACATACCGATGCTACCTACGAGCAAACCCGCCATGCCGTCGAGCTTGGTGCGACGGTCGGCACCCACCTCTTCAACGCAATGCGGCCGGTGCACCACCGCGAGCCCGGACCCGTGATCGCGTTGTTGGAGGATGCGCGGGTAACCGTCGAGTTGATCGCCGACGGCGTGCACGTTCACCCCGCCGTGCAACGAACGGTGATAGACGCGGCGGGAGCCGACCGGGTGGCGTTGGTCACCGATGCGACGGCGGCGGCGGGGTTAGGCGATGGCGAATTCCGGTTGGGGGCAATGCAGGTCGACGTGGTCAAGCAGGTCGCGCGCGTGCGCGGCACCTCGACGATCGCCGGGAGCACCGCGACGATGGATCAGCTCTTCCGCGCGGCGGCCGGCCTCGGCTCAGACCGCGACGCGGCGTTGGCCGCCGCGGTGCAGATGACCTCGACGACGCCATCCCGGCTGCTCGGCCTCGACCACGTCGGCAGCTTGCGGACCGGTGCTCACGCCAACCTTGTTGTGCTGGAATGGGATTTGCAGGTCACACGCGTCATGATCGACGGCGAATGGCACGCGCATCCTTAGCTCTTATGCGCTCGGCGTCCACGCCGAAATCCGCGGAATCCAGGCCGGGACGTGTTGCCGGTAGTTGAGATAGTCGCTGCCATAGCGCTGAGCGAGGTGGGGTTCTTCCCAGAACCGGATGAAAGTCGCAAGGCACGCGAAAAAGATCGCAAACCACGCCAGCAGCCCGACCGACGCCGTCACAGCCGCCTCCCCAAGCAGGATGGCCAGCACGCCGCTGATCATCGGGTTGCGCACATGCCGGTACGGGCCCTGCACGACGAGGTGGACCGGTTCTCCCAGAACCTTTCCCACACCGAGCGTTCCCTTGCCCTCGCGGTCGAACAGCAGCACTGTCCAGACCAGCATGCCCAGCCCGCCGGCGATCAACAGGCCACCGATGCTCACCAGTCCCGCGATCGGCGGTGAACCGTAATCCGGCAGGTGCATATGTGGCCAGTCCAGAATCAGCGCCGGTATCAGCAGGGTCATCACAACCGGGGCGATCAGAATCGAGATCAGATGCCGCCACCACAGCCGTCGTTCACGTGTGTCCGCAACCATCTCGAGCTCCTTTCATTTCGATACTTCAACCCTCGTTGAACAACGACGATACGCCGGCGACAGGTATAACGTCAACGCCCGCTGAAGTATGCTTTTGTGCATGTCAGAGGCCCGACGGCCGGGGCGGTGGCGTACCGGCCAGCAGAACCGGCAGCGGATCATCGACGTCGCACGCGAACGTTTCATGCGACACGGATACGAGCGAGCCACCGTCCGCGCGATCGCCGCGGACGCCGGTGTCGACGTTGCGATGGTCTACTACTTCTTCGGCAACAAGGAAGGCTTGTTCAGCGCGTCGACACTGACCGGTCCGGAGCACCCGTTGCACCAGCTGGCCACGCTGCTCGACGAAGGTCCTGAGCACATCGGCGAGCGACTGGTGCGTCGTTTCCTCGAGCATTGGGACGAAGGCGGCGTCTTCGAGCCGTTTCTGACACTGTGGCGGTCAGCGGCTATCCAGCCTCAGGCCCGAAAGGTGCTGCACGACACCATCGCCGGACCTGTCGCCCACCGAATCGCCGCGGAGTTCGGGGTCACCGATGCTGAGTTACGTGTCGAACTGGTGGCCAGCCACTTAGCCGGGTTGGCTTTCGCGCGCTACCAACTCAAACTCGAACCGATCGCGTCAACGGCTGCCGAGGACGTGGTCGGCTGGGTTGGGCCGACCGTGCAGCGATATCTGACCGGATCCTGACCGCCACGCTGTCACATCGCGCTCGGCCGTCCCGTCATACCTGTGAACCGTCATCGAATTCGGGAGATCAGGATGAATGCATTGCTGTGGACCTTGCAGGTACTACTCGCCGCCATCTTCGCCGCGTCGGGCGCAGCGAAGATCAGCCAACCGAAGGACCGGCTAATTGCCAGTGGCCAAACCGGCGTCGCGCCGTTTCCGTTGCCGGTGATTCGCGCAACCGCGTTTTGCGAACTGCTCGGCGCAATTGGGATACTCGTTCCCCGACTGGTGGGGACCGCGCAATTCCTCACTCCGGCCGCCGCTACCGGCTTCGCAATAGTCATGGTGGGTGCGATCGGATCACATGCCTACCTCCGCGAACCTCGTAATGTCGCCCTGACCACGTTGATTTTCATCGCCGCCGTCACGGTCGCCATCGGCACCGCGACCACACGCTGAGCGCAGACAACGCATGCATCCGTTTCGCGCGGCCGTCGAATCCGGCGAATTCGACACCATTGGCAATATTTTCGCCGACGACGTGGTCCTGCACAGTCCGATTGCGCACCGTCCCTACCGCGGCCGGGATACGGTCGCGGCCATCATCGCCACGGTCGCAGACGTGTTGGCGGACTTCCGCTTTGAAAACGAGATCGGCGAGCAGCCCGCCAAAGATCGCGCTCTGCGGTTTAGAGCCATGGTGGGCGACTTGGAGATCGAGGGCTGCGATTTCGTGCACACCGGCGACGACGGGCTGATCGACGAGATCACCGTTATGCTTCGCCCGCTCAAAGCGGCAGCACTGTTCGCGGAGGGGATGGTCGACGCGTTTGGAAACGCTGCAGCCCGCGCAGGAGTCGGTGAGCAGGTGAAGAAATAGCGATGCGTTTGCTACCGTCGAACCCGTCAGCAACTGACACCGGACGAGGCGCACCGTACCCGGCCAGCGACAAGACGGCGCTGAACGAGGTGCATTATGGCCTGGCTGGTACTGGTGACGTCGGGAATCCTGGAAGCGGTGTGGGCGACCGCCCTGAGTAGGTCCGACGGCTTTTCGCGTCTGCTCCCGTCGCTGGTTTTCTTTGTCGCGCTGACGTTCTCGATGAGCGGACTGGCGTTCGCGATGCGCAGCCTGCCGACCGGGACCAGCTACGCGGTCTGGGTCGGGGTCGGCGCGGTGCTCACCGTCGGCTACGCGAGCTTGACCGGCGACGAGACATCGTCGCCGGTCAAGCTCATGCTCATCGCCGGTGTGGTCGGCTGCATCGTCGGCCTGAAGATGGTCAGCTGAGCCACCGTGTCAATGTCACGCGGCCGA
>DASQSQ010000042.1:0-6596 GCA_035642315.1 Mycobacterium sp. | reverse complement strand
GTTCGGCCTCGACGTCATGGCGGCCGACTTTGTCGACAAACTGCTGACCAGGCAGTGCGAGCGCCCTGACGGGCCCGATGCTGGGAGTAACTCGCGCAACGGGTCCTCGCCGGCCGGGTTTGACCCGATGGCGACGGGCTTCTTGCTCAACGCCGAGTTGGCCCGGGTCAGTCCCGGAATCGTTACCGCGATCGGCGCCAGTATCGGCTTGGCAGCAAACACGATCATGTCCCGCGGCAGCGTTGAGCAGAAGGAACGTTGGCTCAAACCGCTGATGACATTCGAGAAGGTTGGCGCCTGGGGACTCACGGAACCGGGCTCCGGATCAGATGCTTTCACCGCGATGAAGAGTACGGTGCGTCGCGACGGCCAAGGTTTTCGCTTGAACGGCCAGAAGACCTTCATCACCAACGCCCCGTACGCCGATACGATCGTGGTTTTCGCCAAACTTGACGACGGTGTCGCGCCGGCCCGCGAGCGAAAGATCGTCGCGTTCGTGCTCGACAGTGGCATGCGCGGCCTGACTCAGGGCAACCCGTTCCGCAAGATGGGCTGTCATTCGTCCCCCACCGGTGAGCTGTGGTTCGACGACGTCTACCTTGAGCCCGACCGCCAACTCGGCGGTGCCCGCGACGCCTCGCGTGGAGACGAGAAATCCGGCGCGAAGACCGTCTTCGTCGCCGAACGCTACGGCGTTGCTGCGGTCGGGCTCGGGATCATCGAAGAGTGCATCGAGCAATGCGTCCGGTACTCCAAGGAGCGGGTGCAGTTCGGCAAGCCAATCGCCGACTATCAGCTGATCCAGCTCAAGCTTGCCCGCATGGAGATTGCCCGCAGCAACGTGGCGAACTCGCTGTTCCGGGCGGTCGAGATGACCAGGGATGGCCACCAGCCGACGCTGGCCGAGGCGTCCGCGGCGAAGTTGTACGCCTCCGAGGCAGCTCTGGAAGTCGCGCTCGATGCCGTCCAGTTGTTCGGCGGCAATGGCTATATGTCCGAGTACCCCGTCGAGCAACTCGCCCGCGACGCGAAGGTGCTCGCTATCTACTCCGGAAGCAATGAAATTCAGACCACGCAGATTGCCCATGACCTTTTGGGCCGATGAACCTAGGTGTCGAGGATTGCGGGCATTCACAACAGCTGCACGGCGAACGTTGACCGCCGTTCGGTGGCAGCCTCCTCAGCTGCCACCGGGAACGATACCCATCGATCTGCGAATATATTTGCCTTGTGTGGTTATCAACCTATATATGCGTAGCAGATTCCTTGTCAAGCAACGCAAATATAACTTAGAGTGACAGGCATGACTAGCCAGAACCGCCAGATGACGGGGATGGGGCGCGCTTCTCGCGGTGATCTCGACGGCACAGTGCCGTCCGATGCCGAGTGGACGACATCGGCTCTGCCGGACGTGCACAGCGACATGACGACGACCGTCCCCGCGACGGCCCCACATCTACCGGCGGCTGGGGGACCTGCGTCGGGACCCTCGGCTGCCGATCTGTGGTGCGTGTGGTGTGGACTGCTGTTCGTTTTGGTGGCCGGCCTTGGTTTGGTGATGTTCATCCCGCCGCCCAATCCCGGGGCATCCGCGACGACAATTGCCTCCTACTGGGCCGACGGCACGTGGCTCGCTAATCGGGATGTCCGGCGCGCTGGGCTGATCTTGCTTGCTTTCGGCATCCTGCTAGGACTTCCCTTTGCAGCGGCGCTGTCCAAGCAGCTACGGCGTATCGACGGCCCGGGCCCGGTGCTTGCCTACGTCCAGATCGGTGGTGGCGCCATCGCCACCACGATGGGAATGATGTACGTCTTCATGTGGTTTGCGATCCTGCTGCATCCTCAACGACCTCCCGAGATCACCGCGGCGATGACCGACATCAGTTGGCTCGGATTCGTCGGCGCCTGGACGCCGGGGTGGCTGCAGGCGGTCGCGCTCGGGGTAGGTGTGTTCGCCGACCGCGACGGTGCCACCGGCCTTCCCCGTTGGCTGGGCTACCTGAGCTTCTGGTATTGCTTCGCCGCTTTGGCCGGCGCACTCGTCGGCTTTTTCGATGTCGGGCCGTTCGCTTGGAACGGGCTGGTGGCGTTCTACGTCGGCGGCTTCGCGTACTTCACTTGGTACGTCACGTCATTCGTAGCACTGCGGCGCGCCGTGCTCGCAGCGCCGCTGCAAAGCTCACGGGCATGACGACCGTCGCGGCAACCGAGGCGCGCGAGGCCGACATGCCGGGCGAAGCGGGCCTCTGGGTATTCCTCCTAGCCGAGATGTCTGTTTTTGCAGTCATTTTCGGGATCGTGGTCAAGAGCATGACCAGCCATCCTGAAAGCTTCGCGGCATCCCAGGCAACCCTTCAACCCGGTCTGGGGTTGCTCAACACCCAGCTCCTGCTCGCCAGCTCACTGTTCGTCGCCCTTGGCGTGCAACGCGCGCGCCGTCACCGCGACGATCGATGTGGGCACTTGTTCACTGCGGGCATGGCATGCGGTGCTGGCTTCGGGGTAATCAAGGCGGTCGAGTACGGGCAGAAGTTCGCCCACGGCGTGGGCTTGCACACCAACGAGTTCTTCACCCTGTATTTCGTTTCCACCGGCGTGCATCTCGCCCACGTGCTATTCGGCCTGGGCGTTTTGTGGTGGATTCGGCGGCGCGCGCTGCGCGGGGGAGATCTGATGCTCGTCGAAGGCGGCGCGTGTTACTGGCACATGGTCGATTTGGTCTGGATCGTTCTGTTCACGCTGTTCTACCTCGCGAGGTGACTGAGATGAGAACTCTCGCAAACCCTGTCGTGATCCTCTGGATGGTCCTGGCCGCAATCACTCTGACGTCATGGGCCGTGGGCGCCGAGCACATCCTTGGGTCTGCGCACAACCTGTCCGCATTGCTGTTCGTCATCGCCTTTGTGAAAGTCTGGCTCATCGGCCGGTACTTTATGGAGCTGCGATCCGCGGCGGTTTCCCTGCGCCGGCTGTTCGACGGATGGGTATTGGTCGTCGGCACCGCCCTGTGCGTTATGTACCTCGTCGGCTAGGAAGCAGCCGGGCCAACGTTATGGCGACCGCGCCGCAGAGGCGCTGGTATTCAAAAGATCTCGGCCATCCTCGCCAGCCTCACTGAGACGTGGACGTCAACCGGGCGGCGAAAGCCCTGGCGGGTCCGTGTTCGGGGGCGGGCCTTGCGGGTTAATGCAGATCACCGTGCAACCGGGAGCCGGCGGGGCAAAAGACTGGGACGGCCAAATCCCTTGCTGTGGGGCCATCTCCGATGGTCCAAAGTCGACTAGCGGCGTCTGAGCCAGTGAGTCGGTTGGCGGGAGGCCGTGGATGTTGAGTGGCAGTCCCGGCCCGAGTCCCTCCTGATTCTCCAGATGCCGATCACCGAGGGGCGGTGCCTGCCCGGCCACCGGTGGCAGGTCTACCGGAACCACGCCGGTGGCATAAGCCGCGGCCCAGCCCAGCACATTCCTGGCGTACGGGATCGAGTTGTTATAGCGCAAGATCGCCGCCATCACCTGCGACTGGTCTCGCAAGTTCAGGCCGCCGCTGCACAGATACCGCGCGGCGGCCAGCGTGGAGTCGTAGAGGTTCTGGGGATCAGCCACGCCGTCGCCGTCGCCGTCGGAGGCATACCGTGCCCAGGTGCCGGGCAGGAACTGCATTGGGCCAATTGCGCGTGCATAGGTGACGCTACCGGCGACACTGCTTTGAGCGATCACTTCGTTTCCGGGCAGCGTTCCGTCGAGAGCAGGGCCGTAAATCGGCTGTACCGCGGTACCGCGGGCGTCGGTCGCACCACCGTTGGCGTGCCCGGATTCGATGCGCCCGACGCCGGCCAAGAGATTCCAGCTGATCCCGCAGCCAGGATTAGACGTGGCCATCATTTGCTCGGCGTTACGGTACGCAGCCAACGCCATCGACGGAATGCCCAGTACATCAGAAGGTTTCACGGCCATGAGTGGTGTAGGAGGGGCTGACGCAGGGGGCACGGCGATGTGCAAGCCGGCCGGGGAATGCTTGCTCGCGACGACGTTCGGACCTGGGTGATCACCCTCGCTGGGCCTGATGCTCGCCACCGGTGCGCTAGCGGAGCCGCGCAATACCGCCGCGGGCATGAGGGATCGGGGGGCCGCGGCGCCGACGGCACCGGCGAAAACTAGGGGGACGATCGCCGCAACGCTGAACGCTGAGCTGCACACCGCGCGGATTGCTCGCTGACGCTTCGCCGCAAGAGTCAACCGGTTCGGCGGCCAAACGACTGCGTCCGGGCACGACCTGCACACCAATACGGTTTCGTTGGCGTGGAGCGTCAGACGGTGACGTGCCATCTTGTTGACCCTCCTTTCCACGCAGCCAGCAAGTGGAGGTGTCAGTACCGCGGTTGGCTCGGGATTGACGCGATGGGGGCGTCGCCGCCGGACCGCCGGCCGTCGCCCTCATCCACGGGGTACTGGCGCGTGCCCTTCAGCGAGTCGCTGATCGCTTGCTGCGCATTCTTCGGCGGCAAGTGGTCGGCCGCGATGTAGAGGCGGGCGATGAGCTCCACCCATTGACGGGCATGTTTGCGGCCGCAAACTTGCACGTGCGGTGGCATCGGGGCGAGTCGCGACGAGCTAGTCCGTGTGGCGACTGACGTGGTGACGTAGATCGACCAGGCCGAGCGGCTGGCCGGTTTGAATGCGCCGCAGATTTCGGCATGGTCTGCGCCGAAGGCACTGATCCGCTCGATCCCGCCTTCTTCGACGGAAGTGATCATGCGGTGCGGCTCGGCGGCCGAATCGTTGTCCGGAAGTATTCGGTTAGTAGTCATCGGCGCTCCTGCTGATCAAGCGCAGGTTCTTCGGAGAACGAACCGCGCGGCGCTTGACAAGTTCTGGGACGGTCCTGCCGCATTGCCGCTACGGCGATGCGCGAGATGACGTGACCTACGCCGCCAGTCAGGCGCTACAGCGCTCCGGTGGCGGGCACCGGCGAGAGGGCACGAAAGTGCGGCTCGACGTGCGGGTGGAGGATGCCGGGCTGCGCGTTGACCACGTGGGCGATTGCCTGCAGCAGCATCGCTACCGAGACGTGTGTGATCACGGGGAGGCCATCGTCGGTGCGGCGCTCGATATCGAGCTGGACCGTCACGGCGTTGGGCTCTCCCTCCACTTCCAGGACATAGTTGGCGTCGCCGTGGAAGGGACCGAACGGGGGTCCATCGCTGCCGAAGATGGCTTTCTTGTGCTCGGCGCCGACGTAGAAGTACTCCTCGTTAGTGAAGAAATGGTGATCGCCGATGTAGCCCCGGTACACGTGGGCCACGGTCAGCGTCGATCCTTTGGGGATGGTTGCGTTGGGGAATGTGTAGTCGCGGTCGGCCGGAATCCCGAAGTGGTCGTGCTCGAAGCGGACCTCCTCGGCGGGAGCCCCGTACAGGGCATTCGCCGCGTAGGCGATGGCTCCTTTGTAGTACGGGCTCACCAGAAGTGCGCTGAGGTTGTCCGGTTTAATCTGCTCGAGCGGCAGACCCCAGCCAACAGCAGACAGGAACTCCGGGGCCATCCCGGCGAGCGCCTCGGAGGCCTCGACGGCTTCGATCAGCTTGATGTGGCGTACATCGGTGAACAGGCCGGTGAGCGTGAGGGCCAGGCGCTCAACCATGAAGGGCGGGTGCGGCCCGGTGCCGTGCAATGTCGCGTTGCCCTCCACACAGGCGGCCTGGAGCCTGTCGACATAATCAGGCCCCTGTAGCTGCGGGCAGTGAAACGACGTGGTGCTCACGACATTCTTGCCGGAGCGCAGCAGGGCGATCGCGTCCTCGGTCACCTGCGCCAGGTCGAACGGTTGCGCGGTGTAGACGACGCAGTCCGCGTCGAGCGCGAGGATCGCCTCGGGATCGTTGGTCGCCGTGACGCCGACCTTCTCGAGGCCGGCAAGCTCGCCGACGTCGCAGCCGTTCTTGGCGTCGCTGTAGACGCGAACCCCGACGACCTCAAACTCGTGCGGGCGGCGAAGCATTTCCCTGAGCACCGTGCCACCGATGTGCCCCGGACCCCAGATGACAACTCGATACGGCCGACTCATCGATCCTCCACGACATGATATTTGAGCTTTTCTGGAACATAGTTGATGAAACGCGTAGTAGTCAAGACCATATAAAACCCAAAATGCTATCAAGTGAGCTTCCTGACTGAAGGTGCCGTGGCGCTCCGGCCGGCATCGCGAATCCTCGGCCCATCCAGGCCGGCTCAACGGAGATGCGTATGGCGGGGTGCTTGACGAAGAAGGGCAGCGCTGCAGAAACATCCGACTTTGATCTGCGCATAGTATCGTTTGAAACACGGATCATGCTGCAAGATGCGTAGCATGACAGCTCATCCAGCTCGTATATATCGGCGCGGAAGGCTTGCTTATGACAAAGTTGGTCGACCCGGGCCATCGCCAAGGAACGGAAGCCGCAGTCGGCGAGTCCTCCGGCCGATTGCATAAGCACCGTGCGATCGACGACCTCGATGTCGCCTTGGTCGAACGCCTCAGGATCGACGGGCGCGAAAGCAGCAGGTCGCTCGCCACTACGCTCGAGGTCAACGAGGCGACGGTCGGAAATCGCCTGCGCC
>DASQSQ010000041.1:0-6275 GCA_035642315.1 Mycobacterium sp. | reverse complement strand
GGCATGGGCGGATCGGACAAGCTCAACCCGTCGGGACCCGACCGCTATCACTACGCCGAACAGCGTGAGTACCTGTTCGGGCTTTGGGATGCCCTCGATCTCGGTAACCGGGTGGTGTTGGTGCTACACGATTGGGGATCGGCGCTCGGTTTCGACTGGGCCAACAAGCACCGCGACCGGGTCGCCGGCATCGCGTTCATGGAGGCGATCGTCATGCCGATGACGTGGTCGGACTTCCATGACAGTGTGCGCGGGGTGTTTCAGGGCTTCCGCTCCGCCGACGGTGAGCCGATGGTGTTGGAACAGAACATGTTCGTCGAGGGTGTACTGCCGGGCGCCATCCGGCGACGGCTGTCCGACGAGGAGATGGACCACTACCGGCGGCCGTTCGCCAATGCCGGAGAGGACCGGCGGCCCACCTTGTCGTGGCCGCGCAACATCCCGATCGACGGCGAGCCGGCCGACGTGGTCGCCGTCGTCGACGAGTATCGGAACTGGCTGGCCGAAAGTGACGTCCCGAAGCTGTTCATCAACGCCGACCCCGGGGCGATCGTTACCGGCAGAATCCGCGAATACGTCCGCAGCTGGCGAAACCTGACGGAAATCACCGTCGCTGGCGTGCATTTCATTCAGGAGGACAGTCCGGACGAAATCGGCTCGGCCGTGGCGGATTTCGTCCGAAGCCTCCAGGCAGTGGCCGGCTGATCAGCGGCAACGGCCGCTCTGCGGGTTAACCTCAGGCGTCTCAACATCCGCAGGAATCTCTGGAAGATCGGGATGTGTCGATGTGCCCGGCTACGAGCGAAAACTGGCAGCCTCGTCGCGCAAGGCCAGCACGCGCCTGGTGGATTCGAAATTCTGTGCCACGTGGCATCCAACCTGGCCCTACAGACCACGCTCGAACCGCCGGACCCTGCCACGCCTGATCTCCCAGCGCAATGCGTCCGACACCGACTTGGATGGCCGGCCGTCGACCGCGAACCCGTAGTTGGCCAGAGAATCGACTAGATCAGTGATGGTCGCATGCCCGTGGGTGAACAGGTACATCGTCAGTACGTAGCGCAGCTCGATTCCACGCAGCCGCCGCAATGTGTCCATCGTCAAACGGTGACACGCTGCTATGACATCGGCGTGATTGTCGCTCGTAGCCGGGCACAATGCCACATCCTTCTCCGCGGTGACCCCTGTGGCATATGTGGCAGCCGTGTGCGGAATGAATTACGAATTCAACCGCGAAAGCACCTCACCGACAACGGAATTCGTCGGCACATCAACCTGTTCGCCCGTCGAAAGATCCTTCACGCCAACGGTTCCGGCGTCGATGTCGCGGTCACCGGCGACCAAAGCCAGGCGCGCACCGGACCGGTCGGCGGCACGCATCGCGCTCTTCATGGCACGATCGCCGTAAGCCAGATCCACACGCACACCCGCGGCCCGCAGCTGCCCGGCCAGCACTACCAGCCGCAGCTTGGCCTGCTCGCCCAGTGCCACGCCGAACACGTCGCACCGGGAGGTCTGCCCGACGTCCTTGCCCTCGGCCTTCAGCGCCAGCAGGGTTCTGTCGACGCCGACACCGAACCCGATGCCCGAGAGGTCCTGCCCGCCGAGGTGCCGCATCAGACCGTCGTAGCGGCCGCCGCCGCCGATGCCGGACTGGGCGCCCAGCCCGTCATGGACGAATTCAAAGGTGGTCTTGGTGTAGTAATCCAAACCGCGGACCATCCGCGGATTGATGACATACGGCACGCCCAAGGCGTCGAGGTAGCCCAGCACCGTCTCGAAATGCTGCTTGGCCACATCGGAGAGGTGATCCAGCATCACCGGCGCGTCGGCGGTCATGGCCCTGACTTCGGGACGCTTGTCGTCGAGCACCCGCAGCGGGTTGATCTCGGCGCGCTTTCGAGTTTCCTCGTCAAGGTCGAGCTGAAATAGGAACTCCTGCAACAATTCCCGATATTGCGGTCGGCAGGTGTTGTCGCCGAGCGAGGTGATTTCCAGCCGGAACCCGTCCAGGCCCAGCGAGCGAAATCCGGCGTCGGCCACCGCGATCACTTCGGCGTCCAGCGCGGGGTCGTCGATACCGATCGCCTCCACACCGACCTGCTGCATTTGGCGGTAGCGGCCGGCCTGGGGCCGCTCGTAGCGGAAGAACGGACCGGCGTAGCACAGCTTCACCGGCAACGCGCCTCGATCCAGGCCGTTTTCGATCACCGCGCGCACCACGCAGGCTGTGCCCTCGGGCCGCAGCGTCAGCGAGCGATCACCACGGTCGGTGAACGTGTACATCTCCTTGGTCACCACGTCGGTGGATTCCCCCACCCCGCGGGCAAACAGGGCGGTGTCCTCGAAGATCGGCAGCTCGATGTCGGCGTAGCCGGCCCGCCGGGCCGCGTCGAGCAGCCCCGACCGCACCGCGACGAACTGCGCGGAATCGGGCGGCACGTAGTCCGGCACGCCCTTGGGCCGTGAAAACGACGAGAATTCGGTCACGCGCTGAGCCCTGCGAGGAACGGGTTAGAACGCCGTTCCGCACCAATGGTCGTGGAATTGCCGTGTCCGGGCAGCACCACCGTTTTGTCGTCGAGGACCAACAACTTGTCGACGATCGAGCGGATCAGGTCACGGCCGCTTCCGCCGAACAGGTCGGTTCGGCCCACCGAGCGCTCGAACAGGGTGTCGCCGGTGAAAACCAGGTCCTTGTCGTCCTGAGCGTTCCTGACGCGGAAGATCACCGATCCACGGGTGTGACCGGGTGTGTGGTCGACGGTGACGCTGATCCCGCCCAGGTCGATCTTGTCGCCGTCTCGATCGAGCTCGACGACCTGTTTGGGCTCGCGGAACATCGCCGCAAGCAGCAGCTGGCCCAGTTTTGGGCCGAAGTCTTTGATGGGATCGGTCAGCATGAACCGGTCCTCGGGATGAATGTATGCGGGGCAGCCAAAAGTGTCGGACACCTTTTGCGCAGACCAGATGTGGTCGATATGGCCGTGGGTGAGCAGGACCGCGGCCGGCGTCAGCCGATTCTTGTCCAGGATGCGCCGCAGCTGGGCAAAAGCACGCTGGCCGGGGTCGACGATGATGGCGTCCGCTCCAGGGTGCGGCGCCAGCACGTAGCAGTTGCACTGCAGGAAGCCGGCGGGAAATCCGGTGATGAACACGTTCTCCAGTTTCCCATTGCCGGGCTCCGCGGTGGACGCGGGCACCGGAGCGCCGGCCGGCGAGCCGGGTCGCGCCACCCTATCCAGCATCAACTGGCACACTCTCCCTTGGTCAGATGAACCCCTGACTCAGCACACAACCACGGAGGGACATCGGCGGTGCCGACCAACGAACAGCGACGTGCGACGGCCAAGCGCAAACTCGAGCGGCAGCTGGAACGCCGCGCTCAGCAGGCCCGTCGTCGTCGGATGCTGGCCATCGTCGGAGGATCGGTCGCGGCAGTGGTCGTGGTCGCCGCGGTGGTAGCCACGGTCGTCCTGACCAATCAGGAGCACAAGAACAAGCAGGCTTCGGCAACCGCGAGTTCGTCCACCAGCGCCGCTCCGACCAACTCGTCAGGGATACCGGCATTGCCGGCGTTCAAGTCGACCGCCAATCTGGGCGCCAACTGCCAATACGAGCCGGCAGCGGAACCGGCCAGCAAACCGGCGAACAAGCCGCGGCAGGGCAAGGTGCCGACCGACCCCGCACAGGTCAGTGTCAGCATGGTCACTAATCAGGGCAATGTCGGCCTGTTGCTCGCCAACAACGAATCACCCTGCACCGTGAACAGTTTCGTCAGCTTGGCGCAGCAGAAGTATTTCGACAACACCAAGTGCCACCGGCTCACCGCCTCGCCGACATCGTCGGTGCTGCAGTGCGGCGACCCGAGCGGCGACGGCACCGGCGGACCGGGCTATCAGTTCGCCAATGAGTATCCGACCGACCAGTACCAGCCGGACGATCCGGCGGTGCACGAACCGGTGGTCTACCCGCGCGGCACCCTGGCCATGGCCAACGCCGGACCGAACACCAACGGCAGCCAATTCTTTATGGTGTACAAGGACACTCAACTGCCGCCCGAATACACCGTTTTTGGCAAGATCCAACAGGACGGCCTGGCCACCCTGGACAAGATCGCCAAGGGCGGCGTTGCCGGTGGCGGTCAGGACGGCCAGCCAAACACCGAGGTCACGATCAAGTCGGTCCGGCTGGACTGATTGAGCCTTCGGCTAACAGGAGAATTCTTTGTGCAGGTGACGACATTCGGGCGCTACCAGCTTCTCGACTTGATCGGGCGTGGCACAACGGGGAAGGTCTACCGAGCCAATGACTCCGTCACCAACGAGGTAGTCGCCGTCAAGGTGCTGAGGGCGGAACTGGAAGAAGATCCTCAGTTCGTCGAGCAGTTCCGCCGCGAGTTACCTACGGCGGCCGGCCTCACCAGCTCCCATGTGGTGCCGATCCACTACTACGGCCAGATCGGCGGCCAGCTGTACGTGGACATGCAGCTGATCGACGGCAGCAACCTCGGTCGCCTGATCAGAAACGAAGGCGGCCGGCTACTTCCCGCACGCGCGGTGGCGATCACCAAGCAAGTCGCCGTGGCGCTCGACAGCGCCCACCGGGAGGGGCTGGCCCACCGCGACGTCAAGCCGTCGAACATCTTGGTCGCGCCGCCGAATGATTTCGTCTACCTGACCGACTTCGGAATGGCACGCAGCGCCGAGGATACCGCCGTCGGCAGTATGGGCCATGTCCCCGGCGCCTACATGGCACCGGAAAGATTCAGCGGCGCAGGCGATTCCCGCGCTGACGTTTATTCGCTCGCGTGCGTGCTGCACAAGTGCTTGACCGGCCAACAGCCTTTTCCGGGAGACAGCCTCGCACAACAACGTGCTGCCCACCTGAACGCCTCACCGCCGCGACCCTCGACATCCTCCCCCGGTATACCGCCGGCGTTCAACGCGGTGATCGCCGCAGGTATGGCGAAAAGCCCGGCGGCCCGCTACCAGACCGCCTCGCAGCTGGCCGAGGCGGCGAAGGCCGCGTTGGAGGGCCGTTTCATCCCGCCGCCGAGTCCCCCGCCGCCACCACCCGGAACGCCGGCCACGCCCCGACCCCCGCGCGATGAGCCGGGTCCGGCCGAACAACCTGAAAGCCGAGGGCACCCGCTGGCCGTCCTCGGCTTCTTGGCCGCAGCAATGGTGGCGCTGTTCGGCGTCATCGCGCTGGTGATCGTCACCGCCACAACGTCGGATCAGGGCGTCACCGCGACGACCTCGCCCACCCCGACCAGAACATCCACGACGACCGGCAGCACCACTGCGACCACCTCGGCCCCAGCCGCACCGCCCGCCATTCCGCAGCTGCCGCCATTCGTCCCCTCCGCAAGCGTGGGGGCCAACTGCCAGTACCTGCCGTCGAGCGATGCCGCCGCAAGCACGGTGAACCCACCAGACGCCGGCTCCGTGTCGACCGACCCCGCTCGAATCGGCATGAACATTGTCACCAACCGCGGCAAGATCGGCCTGCAACTCGCGAACAACGAATCACCTTGCACCGTCAACAGTTTCGTCAGTCTGGCGCAGCAGAAGTTTTTCGACGGCACCCAGTGCCACCGGCTGACCACGTCGCCGGGTTTGTCGGTGTTGCAATGCGGTGATCCGAAGGGTGACGGCACCGGCGGGCCCGGTTATCAGTTCGCCGACGAGTACCCGGCCGATCAGTACCCGCCCGGCGATCCCGCGCTGAAGCACCCCGTCCGCTATCCGCAGGGCACCGTGGCGATGGCCAACGCCGGACCAAACACCAACGGCAGCCAGTTCTTCCTGGTGTACCGGGACTCCCAGTTGCCGCCGGCATACACCGTGTTCGGCACGATCGATGCCGCCGGCCTGGCGACATTGGACAAGATTGCGGCGGCCGGTGTCGGCGGCGGAGGCGACGACGGTACGCCCGCCACCGAGGTCACTATCAGGTCGGTGCGCCCGAGCTGATCGCCCGGTCTCTGTTCACATAGGTCTGGGCTGCGCGCTGGATGAAGTGTTCGGTGGGCGTTGGATACCAGCCGAGTTCGCGGGTGGCCTTCTCGTGACTGGCCGGCGAGGTGAGTTCGATCAGGCGCGCGCTCTGCCTGCTGATCGGGATGTCACGGCGGAACACCGCTCCGACAGCGTCGGACACGTGTGCGAACCCGTAAACCACTGACATCGGGATACCCAGTCGTGGCGGTCGCGCGCCAACCGCCTCCGCGGCAACGGTGACCAGTTCACGCTGTGTCATGTAACGCTCAG
>DASQSQ010000040.1:0-3794 GCA_035642315.1 Mycobacterium sp. | reverse complement strand
CGACGGCATCGAAATTCGTCAGCCGCTCCTGCTGGGACCCGTTGCTGCCGCCGCCGTGCAGGTTCACCACCAGGCCGGTGGGATGACCGGGCGGCGCATGGACCAGGTAGGTCCGCGACAAACCGCCGAACTCGAAGTTCGCCGACGCGTCGTCGGGCGCCGCCCATGCACAGCGCGCACCGCAGCCGGCCAGCACGACCGCGATCACGATCAGTGGCAGCAGTCGCCTGCGTGACATGGTCGTCAAGATACTTTACTATTTTGCGGATGTCGACAGCCGGCGCTAAACGACCGCGGCGCGATTCCACCGTTCCGCCGGTCGGCGCCGACGTGGACGTCTATGGCCTTCCGCTGACCGCTCTCGTCGCTCGCCTGACTCGTCTGCTCTTCCAGGAGCTGGCGGCCGCCTACGCAGACGAGGCCGTTCCTGCCCAACCGCTGGACGCGTCGTTGCTGATCTTGCTCGCTCAGGCAAGCGCGCGACCGACCGCACTTGCCGCGCGGCTCAATATCTCCAAGCAGGCCCTGAACTTTGTGCTCGCCCGACTGCAACGCGACGGACTGGTCATTCGCGAAGATGATCCAGATGACCGGCGCGCCAAGCAGATTCGCCTCACTAGCGCGGGCCGGCAGGCGGCCGACCTGACCCGAGCCGCGCTTACGCGGCTCGAGCGACGCTGGCGCTCGATCGTCGGCGACGACTGGCCGCAGCTACGGGCGAGTCTCGCCGACATCGCTTTCCATAGCCTTCCGCCTGCCGACTGAGAATCGGCTGAGAGATTCTCAGTTAGCGCATGTGAGGTAACTCTTGCGACACGGCTTGCCGCCGAGCGGGCATGAACATGCGTCGGCACGTACGGTGGGAATAGAAATTGCTGATTCACGGTTGGTCATCGCTGACTGGCCTGTGACCCCGATCACCGACACGGCAGGGTCTTCGTGTTAGTCACGGAGGAATACACCGACGACGTCGCGGGAGTACTGCGAACGACGTCGCCGGATTATTGAAGGGCACCAGCGTGCTTACACTGCAGAACCGCGTCAACTTGAACAATCTGACGACCATCCGCTCGCTCAGGGCCGGTACCTTGACGGCGCGCGCCTTGGGAACACTGCGTGCCGCGGTTGCGGGCGTGACACTCAACCGCGCCGTTGCGCCTATCTTCAGTGCCGGCCAGGCGCCGGGTGGATCGCCGGACCTGGCGAAATTCGTCGACAACGAACTGCCGCTCATGAGTCGCGGCGCCGAGCGCTGCTAGCGACTGGGATCCAGCCGTCGCGCACTGATGAATCGGCGCCGCGCTCCGGTCAGCGGATCGTCGAATTCGACGCGTTGCGCCAGTAACTGCAGCGGCGCGGAAAAGTCGTCGTCGGCAACGTCAATCACGTTGGGGTAGAGCGGGTCTCCGTCGATCGCCATCCCCAGCGAAGCCATATGCACCCGCAGCTGATGGGTGCGCCCGGTGCGCGGTGTCAGCCGGTACAGCCCGTCCGGCGAAAGCGACTCCACCAGCGTCTCGGCGTTGGGCTCGCCCGGTTCTTCGACGGCTTGTAAGTGGCCGCGGCGCTTGATAATCCGGCTGCGCACCATGCGTGGCAACGCGACGTCCGGGTTGACCCGCGCTCTCGCCACATATGTCTTGTGCACCGCAGCTCGGGCGAACAGCGTCTGGTAGGCGCCGCGCACCTCGCGGCGGGTGGTGAACAGCAGCACCCCGGCGGTCAGCCGGTCCAGCCGATGGGCCGGGCTCAGCTCGGGTAAATCCAGTTCCCGGCGCAACCGCACCAGCGCGGTCTGGGCGACGTGGCGCCCGCGCGGCATGGTGGCCAAAAAGTGTGGCTTGTCGACGACCACGATGTCTTCGTCCCGATGCAGCACGGGGATGTCGAACGGCACCGGCACCTCGTCGCGCAGGTCGCGGTAGAGGTAGACGCTGGCACCGGCCGGCAGCACGGTGGCGGGATCGAGCACCGCACCGTGCTGGTCGACGACCTCACCGGCGATCGCCTTAGCGGCAACGTCCGGCCCGAACCGGGTCAGCAATTCATCGCCGAGCGCTCCGCCGCGCACCCGCAGTCGCGCCGGCCCTAATCCGTCGCGCGGCGGGAGCGGCGCGCGCCTCACGTCAGCGGCACCGGCTCGAGTAATTCGGCGCGCGCCTCGGGAGCGCTGGCCCGCAACGCATCCGCGGACGCGTCGTCGGGCTGGGCCTGAGAAAGCACCTCGGCCTCCACCCGTGCTGTGTAGGTCAACACCTCATGGTCGACGTCGGCGGCGGTCCAGCCCAACACCGGAGCCACGATTTCGGCCACCTCACGCGCGCACTGGACACCGCGGTGTGGGTACTCGATGGAGATCCGCATCCGGCGAGCCAGGATGTCTTCCAGATGCAGAGCCCCTTCGGCGACAGCCGCATAGGCCGCTTCCACCTTCAGGTAGCCCGGTGCCGCGGCGATCGGATTGAGCAGGTCCCGGCGGTCGGCGGCCAGCGCGAGCACCTCGCCGATCAGCGATCCATAGCGGTCCAGCAGATGACGCACCCGGTAGGGATGCAGGCCCTCCAGCGCACCGACATGCTCGGTCTGGTTGATCAATGCGAAATACCCGTCGGCGCCCAGCAGGGGCACTTTCTCGGTGATCGACGGCGCCACTCGGGCCGGAACATACTGCGCCGCAGCGTCGATCGCGTCGGCGGCCATCACACGGTAGGTGGTGTACTTGCCGCCGGCGATCGCGACCAGACCGGGAGCCGGCACGGCCACCGCGTGCTCGCGCGACAGCTTGGAGGTTTCCTCGCTCTCGCCGGCCAGCAATGGCCGCAACCCGGCGTACACCCCGTCGATATCGGCGTGGCTCAACGGGGTGGCCAGCACGGTGTTGACGGTGCCGAGGATGTAGTCGATATCGGCCTTGGTGGCGGCCGGATGCGCCAGATCCAATTTCCAGTCGGTATCGGTGGTGCCGATGATCCAATGGTTGCCCCACGGGATGACAAACATCACCGACTTCTCGGTGCGCAGGATGATCGCGACGTCGCTCACGATCCGGTCCCGCGGCACGACGATGTGCACGCCTTTGGAGGCACGCACCTGAAACCGCCCGCGCTGCTTGGACAATGCCTGAATCTCGTCGGTCCACACCCCGGTCGCGTTGACGACGACATGCCCGCGGACTTCGGTGACGGCGCCGTCCTCCGAGTCGCGCACTCGCACGCCGGTGACCCGGTCGCCTTCGCGCAGCAACGAAACCACCTGAGTAGACGACCGCACCACCGCGCCGTAATGCGCGGCGGTCCGCGCGACGGTCATGGTGTGCCGGGCGTCGTCGACGACGGTGTCGTAGTAGCGGATGCCGCCTACCAGCGCGCTGCGTTTCAGCCCCGGGCACAGCCGCAGCGCACCGGCGCGGGTCATATGCTTTTGTCCCGGAACGGATTTCGCGCCACCGAGTTCGTCGTAAAGCAGGATACCGGCCGCGACGTACGGGCGTTCCCACCACCGCTTGGTCAGCGGGTACAAAAACGGCAACGGCTTGACGAGGTGCGGCGCCAAGGTGGTCAATGACAACTCGCGCTCGAAGAGCGCCTCACGGACCAGCCCGAATTCCAGTTGCTCCAAGTAGCGCAGCCCGCCGTGAAACATCTTCGAGGAGCGGCTCGACGTGCCGGAGGCAAAGTCACGCGCTTCGACCAGCGCCACTTTCAGCCCACGGGTGGCCGCATCCAGCGCGGATCCCGAACCCACCACGCCGCCACCGATGACCACCACGTCGAATTGTTCGCTGCCGAGTCGCT
>DASQSQ010000039.1:0-5414 GCA_035642315.1 Mycobacterium sp. | reverse complement strand
CCCCGAGCTGACCGTGCGCCCGGCGTAACCGGGTCAGGACGACATCGATGTCCCGGGGGTCGTGCTCGGTGACGTCGGCTTTGCGCGGTCTTCTGCTGTTACTTTCGATAGCCATGAGTCCTGTATACCATACCCCGTAGGGTATACGCTACGATAGAACCCGGCGAGGTCGGACGGTGGCGAGTTTGAGGTGCGATGACGCGGGCGGGGCATCGCTTGTCGGCAACGCTGAGCACCGGCGAAGGGAGATCTCGATGATGACGTTGGCGAAACGGACCTGGGTAGCGCTCGTCGTTGTGGTGGCCGTCGCCCTGGGAGGTGAAGCCGTCATGCGGCTCCGGGGTGTGTTCGGCTCCGACGAAATCTTCTCGGCGACCGGCAGCAGCGCCGAACCCCTCGAACCCACTCACCTCAAGCGGGTGACCTACGAGGTCTACGGGCCCGGCGACACCATCGGAAGCGTGGACTACCTGGATAATAAGGCCCAGCCAGAGCAGGCGAATTTCACCGGCCTGCCCTGGACCCTCACGATCACGACGAAGGCGCCGGCGGTGATCGCCAGCGTGGTGGCACAGGGCGATAGCGACGGCATCGGGTGCCGTATCACCGTCAATGGCGAGGTCAAAGATGAGCGGTCCTCGGCCGGGCGCCACGCGCAAACTTCCTGTCTGGTAAAAGCCGCATGAAGGCCGACACCGACGCCCGGCCGAAGTTCATGCGTTTTGTCCGCAGGTTCGCATGGCCGATCCTGCTGGGATGGCTGCTTTTGACCGTCGCCTTGAACGTTCTTGTGCCGCCTATTGAATCGGTCGCGCGAAACCACGCAGTGACGATGTCGCCGCAAGATGCGCCGGCCATGATCGCCGCCAAACGCATCGGCGCAACATTTCACGAGTCGGACTCCGACAGCATCGCGATGATCGTCCTCGAGAGCGATAAACCACTCGGCGACGAGGCGCACCGTTATTACGACGGCTTGGTCAATAAGCTGCAGGCTGACGCCAAACACGTGCAGCACGTCCAGAACGTGTGGGGCGACCCGCTCACGGCCGCCGGCGTCCAAAGTCGTGACGGCAACGCCGCTTATGTGCAACTCAATCTTGCCGGCAACCAGGGCAGCACCCTGGGCAACGATTCCGTCAAAGCGGTACGGGACATCGTCAGCAAGTCGGCGCCGCCCAAAGGGCTCAAGGTGTACGTCACCGGTCCGGCGCCGCTGACGACGGACATGAACGAAGCCGCCGATAAAAGCATGTTCAAGATGATGGGCGTGACGGGTGTGGTCATCATGATCATGCTTTTCATCGCCTATCGCTCCATCAGTACGGTGCTGCTGGTTCTCGTCATGGTGGGTTTCGAGATGGGCACGGCCCGAGGGCTTGTCGCGCTTCTCGGGAACAACGGATTCTTGGGATTTTCGACGTTCGTGGTTGCCATGCTGTCCTCGCTGGCGATTGCGGCGGGAACCGATTACGCCATCTTTCTCATCGGTCGCTACCAGGAGGCTCGCCAGGCCGGCCAGGATCGAGAAGCCGCCTACTACACGATGTTCCGCGGGACTTCTCACATCATCTTGGGCTCGGGGCTCACCATCGCCGGCGCCACATTCTGCCTGAACCTAGCGCGGCTGTCATATTTCAAGGCACTAGGTGTTCCGTCCGCATTAGGGCTGCTTGTCGTGGTCGCGGGCGCGCTGACCGCCGCCCCGGCCGTGGTCGCCGTGGCCACGCGGTTTGGTCTGCTCGACCCGCGGCGAATGATCAAGACGCGTGGGTGGCGTCGCATCGGCACCGCGACGGTGCGCTGGCCCGGTCCGGTGTTCGCGGCCTCGCTGGCCATCGCCATCGTCGGCATCCTCGTTGTGCCGAGCATGAAGATCAGCTACAACGATCGCTTCTACACCCCGGCTAGCGCGCCGTCGAACGCCGGCTATGCCGCCGCGGAGCGCCATTTCAGTGCCGCAACAATGAACCCCGACATCCTCATGATCGAAAGTAATCACGACATGCGGAACAGCGGCGACATGATCATTCTGGACAGGCTTGCCAAAGATGTCTTTCGTTCGCCGGGAATCGCGATGGTGCAAAGCATCACTCGGCCGTTGGGCGGTCCGATCGAGCACACCTCGATACCGTTCCAGATCAGTGCTCAATCGATCCCGATCCAGCAGAACTTACAATTCATGAAGGACCGCACGGCCGACATGCTCAAGATGAGCGACGATCTTGGCGCCCTGATCGCCTCGATGCAACGGATGCAGGGCTTGCTGGGTCAGATGAGCAACACGACGCATCACATGGTCGGCGACATGCACGAGATGCAAGCCACGCTGGACGAGATGCGAGACCACCTGGCGGACTTCGATGATTTCGCAAGGCCGTTCCGCAGCTACTTGTACTCGGAACAGCACTGTTTCAACATCCCCGTCTGCTGGGCTTCCAGGTCGGCGTTCGAGGCGATCGACGGAGTCGACAAGTTCAGCGAGAACATGAGCACGCTGGTCAAGGACATCAATAATGTCGACGCGATCATGCCACAGATGCTCGCACAGTTCCCGCCGATCATCGCCGTCGCGAAATCCATGCAGGGGACCCTGCTCACTATGCACAGCAGTTTTTCTAGCCTGGTCACGCAAATGGCACAGATGACCGATACGGCCAGCGCGATGGGTCAGGCTTTCGACGCCTCCAAGAGTGGCGACTACTTCTACCTGCCCCCAGAAGCATTCCAGAATCCCGACTTCCAGCGCGGCCTGAAACTGTTCCTGTCACCGGACGGCAAAGCCGCACGCTTCATCATCACCCACGACGCGGACCCGGCGACTCCGGCAGGCATCTCCGCGGTCACGCCCGAGTTGGCCGCCGCGCAGCAAGCCGTGAAGGGCACGGCCCTAACCGGCGCCAAGTTCTACCTCGCCGGCACGGCAGCGATATACCGTGACATCCAGGCAGGCTCCCAATACGACCTGCTGATCGTCGGAATCGCCGCACTGACACTGATTTTCGCGGTCATGGTACTTATCACCCGGGCGCTGGTGGCGTCCCTGGTTATCGTCGGCACAGTCCTGCTGTCGCTGGGAGCCGCGTTCGGGCTGTCCGTACTGGTGTGGCAACACCTCTTGGGTCTGGATCTGAACTGGATCGCACCGGTGTTCGGGCTGATCATTCTGCTGGCGGTCGGATCTGACTACAACTTATTGCTGGTGTCACGGTTCCAAGAGGAGATCGCCGCGGGGGTGAGAACCGGCATCATCCGGTCGATGGGGGAAACCGGTGGTGTCGTGACGGCGGCAGGGCTGGTGTTCGCCTTCACCATGATGTCGATGGCCGCCAGTGATCTCCGCTCAATCGGGCAGGCCGGCACCACGATTGGGATCGGCCTGCTCTTCGACACCCTGGTCGTGCGCTCCCTGATGACTCCGTCGATCGCCGGGCTGCTAGGGCGCTGGTTCTGGTGGCCACAACGCGTGCGGCCCCGCCCGGCCAGCTACATGCTCCGACCCTTCGGACCGCGCCGACTCGTCCGTTCCCTTCTTCTAGGCGAGGAGGCGGATACGCCGCCCACCATGCTCCATGCCGCTGTAACCCCCAGGACTTGACGGCCAATCGAAACCCAGCAAACAACCCTCGGACACACAGAACGGGATGTGCATCGACCTGGCCTGGCCGGCTGAGACGACGCCGGGCGAGCGCATGATGAAGCCGGGCGCGATGGGGCCTGAAATGATGAGCCCGCATTCGGGGCGTTAATCTCCGAGCGCCCAGCGGGTTTCATTGGACACAGTATGCGATAGATCGTTACACGACTGACGACGCTTCCGCGGGCGCCTATCTTGGCAACCTAGAGCTCAAGCCCGCCGTCGATCGATCGATCCCGTGCGATATCGCGGCTGTGGGCCTCGGCGGTGGCGTCCTCGACTGCGGCTGCTGCGGCGCGCCAACGCTGGTACTGGGCGGCGCGCTGGCTAATCGCCACGGCGCGGTGCTCGATGGCGCTTTGGACCTGTGGTGGCAACGATTGTGCGGTGGCCGCGGCGAGGCCATGGGCGGTGATCAGGTGCTCGTCGTTGGCGATGATCGCCCGTAGCAGTCGTGTTGCGTGCTGGCTGCTTCCGCGGCTGCTGATGTGGCCGGCCCGTGTGGATTCGTCTCGGTATTCGTGCTCGGGGGTGCGCTGGTAGAAGTAGGCGGTATTGGTGTGGCGGCCGCGAGTCATCGCGACGTAGGACAGTGCGCGCGTGGCCGTTTCACTTAAGACGGCATGGGTGGTGTCGGCGGTGACGCCCTGGGCGCAGTGCACCGTGACCGTGTAGCCATAGGTGATGTGCTCGCGAACGTAGTCGTTGAAGAACACGCCCAGCGTGTTGTCCTCTAGCCGGCGGGCCGCAAGCCGGCTGTTCTTGGCGTTGATTGCGGTGACCTGCCAGCGTTGTCCGTTGCGCACCGGGCTGTGCTCGGCTGCGGGGTCGTCGGTGTTGCGCAGTGGGATCGAGGCGTCGTTGTGGCGGGTGAGGATGAGGTCGCCGACGGCGAGGCGATGTCCGCGGGCGCCGGTGGTGGTGGGTGCGTCGGCGTCGATGGTGTCGTGGTGGATGCGTTGGTTAAGTGCGTCGGCCATTTCGGTGGTGTCGCAGATCAGCAGCGCGTCCTTGCCTGCGGCGGTGTCGGCTCGGTAAGCGGTCAGGGCGTCGGTGGCCATGGTGATCTGGTCCCCGCAGTGCAGGCGGTCATGTGTGCGGTACCAGCCGATGGCGCGCCGCGCCGCCGCCGGCCCTCCGTTGCGCAGGGCCAGGGACGCGGCGCGTTCGTCGGGGTCGCGCATCCGCCATACCTGCGAGAGGTGTTGGGTCCAGGGCAGATCGGTGCACAGTTGGGCGAACATGCCCCCGCGGGCTTTGACCGGAGCCAGCTGGTGGGCGTCTCCCACTAGGACGGTCTTGGCGCCGGCCGTGGTGGTGGCGGTCAGCAGGTGGCGCAGATCGCCGGTGCCGACCATGGCGGCCTCATCAACGACGACCAGGGTGTGCGGGCCGAGTTCTAATTGGTTGTCGCGCAGCAGCTGCAGGGCTTTGGCGATCGTGTAGCCCTGATCTCCCGCACCTTCGCGGACGGCGACATCCACGGCCTTGCCGGTCGGCGCCAGCACCAGCACGGCGCCGTCAAAGCGGCGGTGCACCGCGGCGCGCAGGGCGCGCATCGAGGTGGTCTTACCCGCGCCGGCGGGCGCGGGCAGCGGTTGGACGAGCCAGGGTGAGCGGCCGATGTTGTGCACGGCGCGCTTCTGATCCGCCGACAGCCCTGCGGTGTCTTCCTCTTTGACCCACAGCCATGCGCGGTCCTTGCGCGCGTCGACCAGACCGAGCACCGCGGCTTCTTCTTTCAGGATGGCGTCGAGAGTGAAGCGCTCATGGCCCT
>DASQSQ010000038.1:0-6189 GCA_035642315.1 Mycobacterium sp. | reverse complement strand
CGCAGTTCGGTGCCGGCGACGCTCAGTGTGTCCCCGTCGGCGACTGTGCGAAAGTCCTTGTCCGGGTGCGTCATCCGCCAAAGCATGTCATCGCCGGGATGTAAAAGTACTGGCGCGTCAAGTGTCTCGCCGAGTTCGGGTGCCACCGTCACATGGTCGTTGTGACCATGTGTGCACACCACCGCGATCACGTTGCGCCCGCCGACGGCCGCCACAATGGGCGCCGCGGTGTGTGCGGCGTCGAAGACCACGACATCGGATTCGTCGCCGACGACCCAGATGTTGTTGTCGACTTCCCAACTGCCACCGTCGAGTTCGAATGTTCCATGGGTAACAACGCGCTCAATGGCCGCCATCACAGCATCACCACAGAGCGCAGCACCTTGCCGTCATGCATCTTGTGGAAAGCCTCTTCGACATCATCGATGCCGATGCGTTCCGAGACGAACTTCTCCAGCGGCAACCGGCCCTGCAGGTACAGGTCGATCAGAGTGGGGAAGTCGCGTTCCGGCAGGCAATCGCCGTACCACGACGACTTCAGCGAGCCGCCGTGCGAGAAAAAGTCCAGCAATGGCATGTCCAGCCGCATGTCGGGGGTCGGAACGCCAACCAGCACAACGGTTCCCGCGAGGTCACGCGCGTAGAATGCCTGCTTCCAGGTTTCCGGTCGCCCGACGGCGTCGATGACCACATCGGCGCCGAAGCCGTCGGTGAGATCCTGGATCGTCTTGACCGCATCGAGGTCGCGGGCGTTGATGGTGTGCGTGGCACCGAACTTACGGGCCCAGTCCAGTTTGGTGTTGTCGGTGTCGACGGCGATGATCCGCCTGGCGCCGACCAGCGCGGCCCCGGCGATCGCCGCGTCGCCGACACCGCCGCAACCGATCACCGCCACCGTGTCATCACGGGTGACCGCGCCGGTATTGATCGCAGCCCCCAGACCCGCCATCACTCCGCAGCCGAGCAGACCCGCGACGGCGGGGTCGGCGGCAGCATCAACCTTGGTGCACTGGCCGGCGTGCACGAGCGTCTTGTCGGCGAACGCCCCGATGCCCAGCGCCGGTGTCAGTTCCGTGGCGTCGGTCAGCGTCATCTTCTGCTCGGCGTTGAAGGTGTCGAAACACAGCTGGGGGCGACCGCGTTTGCACGCGCGGCACTGGCCGCACACCGCGCGCCAGTTCAGGATCACGAAGTCGCCCGGCCCAACCGCGGTCACGCCCGGCCCGACCGCTTCTACCGTGCCGGCGGCCTCGTGTCCGAGCAGGAATGGATATTCGTCGTTAATGCCGCCCTCGCGGTAGGTCAGGTCGGTATGGCAGACGCCGCAGGCGATGACGTCGACCAGAACCTCACCGGGTCCGGGGTCGGGGATGACGATGTCCACCAACTCGACTGGTTCGCCCTTTTTCCGTGAAATCACGCCACGCACTGTCTGACTCATACCCGCCAACCTAGTGCTTGGTCGGTAGGCTCCTGCGCGATGGCCGCCCTTGACGCACTCGACGACTGGCCGGTTCCGGCCGCGGCCGCCGCGGTGGTCGGAGCTTCGGGACTGCTGGCCAGCCACGGCGACACCGACCGGCAGTTCGCGCTGGCGTCGGTGACCAAGCTCCTGGTGGCGCGCGCCGCACAGATCGCGATCGAGGAAGGCGCCGTCGACCTGGAGACCGCCGCCGGACCGCCCGGATCGACGGTCCGGCATCTGTTGGCCCACGCCTCGGGGTTGGCGATGCATTCCAGTCAGACGTTGGCCAAGCCGGGCGCCCGTCGTATCTACTCCAACTACGGCTTCGGGGTGTTGGCCGAGACGGTGCAGCGGGCAGCCGGGATCGAGTTCGGTCGCTACCTCGCCGAGGCGGTGTTCGAACCGCTGAGCATGGCCGCCACCCGGCTCGACGGCGGCGCGCAGGCCGCCGGTTTCGGGGCGACGTCGACGGTGGCGGATTTGGCGGCCTTCGCCGGTGACCTGCTGACTCCGACAACGGTCTCGGCGCAGATGCACGCCGATGCCATCACGGTGCAGTTCCCCGGCCTGAACGGGGTATTGCCCGGATACGGCCAGCAACGGCCCAACGACTGGGGGCTGGGCTTCGAGATCAAAGACGCCAAGTCGCCGCACTGGACCGGCGCGAAAAACTCGGCGGCCAGCTACGGTCATTTCGGCCAATCAGGCACGCTGATCTGGGCAGATCCGCGCGCGAAGCTGGCGCTGGTGGTGCTCACCGACCGCGATTTCGGCGACTGGGCGCTGCCGCTGTGGCCGGCGCTGTCGGACCGCGTGTTGGCCGCGTATAACTCGGACTAGCGCAACATAGGCCTCACAGGGCACAATAGACACGCAAGACACATAAATCGTTACCTGCTCGTCGGTTCACCAGGTCGTTGGGGAAGACGTCCCTCGTGGAGCCGAAGGAGCAACAGATGCGTGCGTCCAACCAGTTTGCCGACGTGACGACCGGTGTGGTGTACGTCCACGCCTCGCCCGCCGCGGTGTGTCCGCATGTCGAGTGGGCGCTGGCCGCGACTTTGGCGACGGCAGCCGCCAAACCCAACCTGAAGTGGACCCCGCAACCGGCGATGCCCGGGCAGTTGCGCGCGGTGACCAACTGGGTCGGTCCGGTGGGCACCGGCGCCCGGCTGGCCAATGCCTTGCGTTCCTGGTCGGTGCTGCGTTTCGAAGTCACCGAAGACCCCAGTCCCGGTGTCGACGGGCAGCGGTTCAGCCACACACCCCAGCTGGGACTGTGGAGCGGGGCAATGAGCGCCAACGGCGACGTGATGGTCGGCGAGATGCGACTGCGGGCGATGATGGCCGACGGCGCCGACGCGCTGGCCGCCGAACTCGATTCGGCGTTGGGTACCGCCTGGGATGAGGCGCTCGAGGTGTATCGCGACGGCGGCGACGGCGCCGAGGTGTCCTGGCTCAGCCGTGGGGTCGGTTAGGCACCAGGATTCGTAGCGCACCGGGCACCGCCGAGATCTCGGCGGGCAGCGCGCCGGCGTACTCGCCGTCGGCGTAGACGTTGATGCCCGGTGATTCCACGTCGACGGACGTAGCCCGCGCCGTCGTCACCTCGTCGAGATCCACGTGGTCGCCCTTATAGACGGTGGGGAACAGGCGAATCAGCCGGCCGCGCGACGCGGAGTGCACCATGGTGATGTCGAGTTGGCCGTCGGCATGATCGGCGTTGGGGCAGATCAGCATTCCGCCGCCATAGCTGCGGGTGTTGCCGAACGCCGCGAGGGTGAGGTCGGTGACGATCTCGTCGCGTCCGTCGAGCACTAGCCGGAACGGCAGCAGCCGCAGCTGCGACAGCTCGGCGAGCATGGCCAGGTTGTAACGCATCCGACCACGCGGCCAACGCATCCGGTTGGCCCGGTCGGTGACCAGTGAATCGAATCCTGCGGCGGCAACGGTGCCGAACCACTTGGTTACACCTGTGTGGTCGCGAATCCTGCCCAGGTCAACGGTTTCGGTCCAGCCGTCGGCGACGACGTCGGCGGCGGCGACGGGATCCTTTGTGGGCAGCCCGAATTCGCGGGCATGATCGTTGCCGGTACCGGCCGGGATGATTCCCAGCGGGATGTCTGTGCAGGCCAGTGCTTGCAGGGCGTCGGAGATCACCCCGTCGCCACCGGTGACCACCACTGCGTCAGTACCCTTTTCGACCGCGGCGTGCAGCAGGCGACGTGCGTGTTCGGCGTCGCTGCCGACGATTGCCACGACATCGATACCGCGCTTTTGCAGCCGCTCGACGGCTGTTCCGGCGGCGTGTGGTGCGTTTCCGTGTCCCGATGCCGGATTGGTCAGCACGGTCACCCGGCCGATTTCGCGCTTTATCACGGGATGAGCTTGCCGGGATTGAGAATTCCCGCGGGGTCCAGTGTCGATTTCACCGCCCGCAACACCTGCACGCCCAGATCGCCCACCTCGTTGCGCATCCAGGGCCGGTGATCGGCTCCGACCGCGTGGTGATGGGTGATCGTCGCGCCGGTGGCGACGATCGCGTCGCACGCGGCCGTCTTCGCGGCGCGCCATTGCTCAATCGGATTCCCGCGTTGCCCGGCGACGACGGTGAAATACAGCGAGGCTCCGGTGGCATACACATGCGAAATGTGGCACAGCACCAGCGCCGGCGTGCCGGATTCGGCCAGCGCGGTTGTCAGCGCGTCGGTGACGGCGGCCTTCAGCGCGGGAATGTTCGACCAGTCGGTGGCCGTTTCGAGCGTTTCGCAGAGTGCGCCGGCGGCCAGCAGCGAGTCGCGCAAGTAGGGCGCGCCGAACCGGCCGTGTTCCCAGGCCCGTGCCGGGGCTTCGCCCAGCGACGTGCCACCCATAGCTGCGATGAGCTCCCGGGTTTCGGCGTGCCGGCTTTCGGCATGCGCCGCCGTGCCCTCGAACACGGTGATCGCCAAACAGCCGCCGGTGATCTGGCTTTCGCCGATGGCCTCGGTGGTGGCCAGGTTGACGCCGGTTTCGGCTTCGTCGGAGAGTCGGATCACGGTCGGGCCGGTGCCGGTTTGCGCGACGGCGCGCAGTGCGGCTGTCCCGGTGGCGAAGTCGGGGAACAACCACGCCTCATAGCGTGTGACGTCGGGCGAGGGATGCACCCGAAGCCGCACCCGGGTGATGACGCCGAAGACGCCCTCCGACCCGATCAGCAGTTGTCGCAGATCCGGACCGGCCGCCGATGCCGGCGCACGGCCCAGATCCAGCACGCCTGCCGGCGTAATAGCGTGCAGACCGCGAATCATGTCGTCGAACCGGCCGTATCCCGCCGAGTCCTGGCCCGACGATCGGGTCGCGGCAAAACCACCCAGGCTGGCGAATTCGAAGCTCTGGGGAAAATGCCCGAGCGAAAACCCGTGTGCAGCAAGCAGTTGCTCGGCGTGTGGACCGGTGACACCGGCGCCGAACTCGGCCTCGCCGGACACCGCGTCGAACGCGTGCAGCTGATCGAAGCGCCGCAGGTCCAGCGACACGACGGCGTCGAACGCGCCACGGATGGGATCGAGTCCGCCGACCACGCTGGTGCCACCACCGAACGGGACGACGGCGATGCCGTGTTGCGAGCAGTACCGCAGAATCGCGGCAACCTCGTCGTCCGTGCCGGGCAGCAACACCGCGTCGGGCACCTCTTGCGCGCCGGAGTCTTTGCGATGCAACAGATCCAGGGTGGACTTACCGCCGGCGTGCAGCAGTCGGTCGCGGTCGCCGACCCGGCAATACTCCGGCCCAACCACGGCGGCCAGCGCCTCACGGTGGTCGTCCGCCAACTGCGACCCGCGCAGCGTCACCTGATCGGCGTCGAGTTCGGCTACAGCTGAGTCCGTTACCCCCAGCGCCTGCTTCAGCAGCGAGCGGATGCCTTCGGGGAGAGGTTTGGCTTCCTGCGGGTCACCCCAGGCGTTCCACTTCATCGGCGGTAGCAACTCTTCAGACATGCGTTACAGTATTACACATGCTGTCAATCAGTAATGCTCCGGTGGAGGACCGGATCCTGACGGCCGCCGCGAGCTGCGTGATCGATTTCGGGGTGGAGCGGGTGACGCTTGCCGAGATCGCGCGGCGCGCGGGGGTGAGCCGCCCGACCGTCTATCGCCGCTGGCCGGACACCCGCTCGGTGCTGGCGGCACTGCTGACGAGCCACATCACCGCCGCGTTGGACGACGTGCCGATACGCAGCAGCGGCCGTGCGGCGCTGGTCGATCGGGTGGTGGCGGTGGCCGCACGGCTGCGGGGTGACGAGCTGGTGATGGCGGTGCTGCGCTCGGAGTTGGCACTCGTCTACATCGCCCAGCGGCTGGGCAGCAGCCAGCAGATGCTGATCGACGCGCTCGCCGGAGACCTGCGCGCGGCCCAACGCGACGGCAGCGTGCGGCGCGGCGACCCGCGCCGGCTCGCCGCGATGGTGCTGCTGATCACCCAATCGACCATCCAATCCGCCGAGATCGTCCGCCCGATCATGGACGCCGGTGCGCTGGGCGCCGAACTCGCCTACTCGCTGAACGGATACCTGTCATGACCTCGACCGCACTCAATGCAGCGCGCCGCACCGCCGACTTGACGGCGCTGGCCAGACACCCGTTCAGTGCTGGCAGCGCTGCTGACCAGGCACATCACCGCCGCGTTGGGTGAGGTTCCGGCGGGCGGAAGCGGCCGCGAGGCGTTGGTCAACCGGGTCGTGG
>DASQSQ010000037.1:0-2135 GCA_035642315.1 Mycobacterium sp. | reverse complement strand
ACGCATCGCCGGTGCATTTCGAGGGCGAGCTGGCCGCCGTCATCAGTCGACCCTGCAAGGACGTCTCGGCTGCGCATGCTGCCGAAAGCATTCTGGGCTACACCATTGCCAACGACGTGTCGGCCCGCGACCAACAGCAGGCCGATGGTCAGTGGACGCGAGCGAAGGGCCACGACACGTTCTGTCCCGTCGGACCGTGGATTGTCACCGATCTCGATCCGGGCGACCTCGAGCTGCGCACCGAAGTCAACGGCGACGTCAAGCAGGACAGCCGCACCTCGTTGATGATCCACGACGTCGGCGCGATCGTGGAATGGATTTCGGCGGTGATGACGTTGTTGCCGGGCGATCTCATTCTCACCGGTACGCCGGCGGGTGTGGGGCCCATCGAGGATGGCGACACGGTCAGCGTCACGATCGAGGGAATCGGGATATTATCCAATCCCGTTGTCCGCATAGGGAAACCGTGACCGAAGCGGTCGGTGTCCGGGTCCGGTTCTGCCCGTCGCCCACCGGTGTACCGCACGTCGGCCTGATCCGGACCGCATTGTTCAACTGGGCCTACGCACGGCACACCGGCGGTACTTTCGTGTTTCGCGTGGAGGACACCGACCCCGAACGCGACAGCGAGGAAAGCTATCTGGCGCTGTTGGATGCACTGCGATGGCTCGGGCTGAATTGGGACGAGGGCCCCGAGGTGGGCGGAGATTACGGTCCGTACCGACAGTCGCAGCGCAGCCAGATCTACCGCGACGTGGTGGCCCAGTTGCTCTCCTCGGGTGAGGCTTACGAGGCTTTCTCGACGCCTCAGGAAGTCGAGGCCCGTCATCTGGCGGCCGGCCGCAGTCCGAAGCTGGGCTACGACAACTTCGATCGTGAGCTGACAGAGCAGCAGCGAGCGGCATATCTGGCCGAGGGCCGTAAACCGGTGGTTCGGTTGCGGATGCCTGACGAAGATCTGGGCTGGAACGACTTGGTCCGCGGCGAGACCACCTTCGCGGCGGGCGCCGTGCCCGATTTCGCATTGACCCGGGCAACCGGGGATCCGTTGTACACCTTGGTCAACCCGGTCGACGACGCGCTGATGAAAATCACCCACGTCTTGCGCGGCGAGGACCTATTGCCGTCGACCCCGCGGCAGATCGCGCTGTACAAGGCGTTGATTCGTATCGGGATAGCGGATCGGGTTCCGGAATTCGCCCACCTGCCAACGGTATTGGGCGAAGGCACCAGGAAACTGTCGAAACGCGACCCGCAGTCGAATCTGTTCGCCCACCGAGACCGGGGCTTCATCCCCGAGGGGCTGCTGAATTATCTTGCGCTGCTTGGCTGGGCGATCGCTGCCGACCGTGACATCTTCAGCCTGGACGAAATGGTGGCCGCGTTCGACGTTGTCGACGTCAACGCCAACCCGGCACGGTTCGACCAAAAGAAGGCCGACGCGATCAACGCAGAGCACATCCGGCTTCTCGCCGTCGACGATTTCTCCGACAGGCTGCGCGACTATTTCGACACCCACGGTCATCACACCGGGCTGGACGATGTGGGGTTCGCGGTGGCCGCCGGACTCGTGCAAACCCGCATCGTCGTGCTCGGTGACGCGTGGGACCTTTTGAAGTTCTTCAACGACGACGAGTACACGATCGACCCCAAAGCCACGGCCAAGGAGCTGGGTACCGATGCCGGCCCGGTACTCGACGCCGCGGTGACGGCGCTGGATGGGTTGGCGGGCTGGACGGTGACCGACATCGAGGCCGCCCTCAAAGGCGCGTTGGTCGAGGCGCTCGGGCTCAAACCGCGCAAGGCTTTCGGCCCGATCCGGGTGGCGATCACCGGATCCTTGGTCAGCCCGCCGCTATTCGAGTCGATGGAGCTGCTCGGACGCGAGCGCAGTCTGCATCGGCTGCGTGCAGCGCGTGACCGGATCGGCCGTACGTGAGAAGCGACCGGATTGTTTGGTAGTCTGCACGTCGGCCCATAACGGCTGGCAGCAGCGGCCGCGTGACTTTCATATCGTCTGCGGGAAGCCTTTGACCAGCAGTTTTAGGCAGCCAATGGGGTATGGTGTAATTGGCAACACAGCTGATTCTGGTTCAGCCATTCTAGGTTCGAGTCCTGGTACCCCAGCAGCGTTT
>DASQSQ010000036.1:0-2144 GCA_035642315.1 Mycobacterium sp. | reverse complement strand
TGTCGATCGCGGCCCACGCCGAACGCTCGGCGCGGCGCGCCGCCGTGCGGGCGACGTGCAGCAGCGCCGAAAGTGGCGTACCGCCCGGAAGGATAAAGGAGTTCAGCGCCGGCAGGCCTTCGTTGAACTGGTCACACCACGTCTCGAGTCGATCGATGTATGACTGCGTGATCCGCAGCGGAGGATATTTCGGATTCTTCACAATTGGAGTCGAGAGGTCGGCGCCGGCGTCGAACAGGTCGTTCTGGATTTGTCGTAAGACTTCGATCAGCCGCTCGTCGGGGTTTCCCAGCGCGATCGCAGCGCCGATCGCCGCGTTGGCCTCGTCGCAGTCGGCATACGCCACCAACCGCGTGTCGTTCTTGGAGACCCGCGAGAAATCACTCAACCCAGTGGTGCCGTCGTCGCCGGTCCGGGTATAGATGCGGGTCAGGTGTACTGCCATGACTAAAAACCGTACCGCTCCGAACCGCGGGGGCGACTGACAGGGCGATACCGCTTCACTAAACTAACGCGGGTGGCGGAGCGTTTCGTGGTGACCGGTGGCAGTCGGTTGTCGGGCGAAGTCGCTGTTGGTGGTGCAAAGAATAGTGTGCTCAAGTTGATGGCCGCGGCCCTTCTTGCTGAGGGCACCAGCACGATCACCAACTGCCCCGACATTCTTGACGTCCCGCTGATGGCGGAGGTGCTGAGAGGCCTGGGCGCCACTGTCGAGTTGGCCGGGGCAACCGTACGCATCACCTCCCCGGACGAGCCCAAATATGATGCCGACTTCGCCGCGGTCCGCCAGTTCCGCGCCTCGGTCTGCGTGCTCGGCCCGCTCGTCGGGAGATGCAAGCGGGCCAAAGTCGCGCTGCCAGGCGGCGACGCCATCGGGTCACGGCCGCTGGACATGCACCAAGCCGGACTCCGGCAGTTGGGAGCCGTCTGCAACATCGAGCACGGATGTGTCGTTGCCCAGGCAGATACCTTGCGAGGCGCCGAAATTCAGTTGGAGTTCCCATCAGTGGGGGCCACCGAAAACATCTTGATGGCTGCGGTGCTGGCGGAGGGCGTCACCACCATCCACAATGCAGCGCGCGAACCCGACGTGGTGGACCTGTGCACGATGCTGAATCAGATGGGTGCGCGCGTCGTTGGCGCTGGGTCCCCAACCATGACGATCACCGGTGTGCCGCGGCTGTATCCGACCGAGCACCGCGTCATCGGCGACCGGATCGTGGCGGCCACCTGGGGGATCGCCGCGGCGATGACCCGCGGTGACATCACGGTCACCGGGGTTGATCCCGCGCATCTTCAGGTTGTACTGCACAAACTGCACGACGTGGGCGCCACCGTTACGCAGACTGACGACAGCTTCCGGGTGACGCAGTACGAGCGCCCCAAGGCCGTCAATGTCGCAACGTTGCCGTTCCCGGGGTTCCCGACCGATCTGCAGCCGATGGCCATTGGCCTGGCATCAATCGCCGATGGCACGTCCATGATCACCGAGAACGTTTTCGAGGCGCGGTTCCGTTTTGTCGAGGAGATGATCCGCCTCGGCGCTGACGCCCGCACCGACGGGCACCATGCCGTTGTGCGCGGCCTCCCGCAGCTGTCGAGTGCGCCGGTGTGGTCATCGGACATCCGGGCCGGCGCCGGCCTGGTGCTGGCTGGGTTGGTCGCCGACGGTGACACCGAAGTGCACGATGTCTTTCACATCGACCGCGGCTATCCGTTGTTCGTCGAAAATCTGGCCAGTCTCGGAGCGGAGATCGAGCGCGTAGAGTAGTTCAGACATAATGACTCTCGCCGATCCTGAGCGGAGCGGCAGCGAGTTGACCGTGCCTATGCCGCGGAGTATAGTAGCAGGGTTGCCTGTTAAAGGGTGACTGTTCAAGGGTGTTGTTTGAGAACTCAATAGTGTGTTTGGTGGTTTTGTTTTTGTTGTTGTTTTTTTGGCCATGCCTTGGTGCCCCGTATCGGGGTGTGGTTTGTTTTTTTGATGCCAGTTTTTTGGTGTTTTTTTGTTAGGTCAGATTTTCTCTGATTGGATGCTGTCTCGCTGTTGCGAGTGGTTTTTGTTTGGAGAGTTTGATCCTGGCTCAGGACGAACGCTGGCGGCGTGCTTAACACATGCAAGTCGAACGGAAAGGCCCCTTTGG
>DASQSQ010000035.1:0-3095 GCA_035642315.1 Mycobacterium sp. | reverse complement strand
TTTCGGCCTCGCTGTAAGCGCTGCGCAGTTCGGTGACCATGTGCGGGCTGAGCGCGTTTAGTGCGTCGGGCCGGTTCAGGGTGATCGTGGCCTTGTGGCCGTCGACTTCGTATTTGATGGTGTCGTATGACCGTGCAGAGCTAGCAGACATCAGCGTTCCTCGTCTTTGAGTGTCATCGGCCACGGAACTGTGGTGGGCGTCGTTCACGGAATGCTGCCAGACCTTCCTTGAAATCCTTGGTCCGGCAGGACAGTTCGAGGTCGAAGAGCTCCTGCGTCATCGACTGGGTCAGCGTCGCGTGCTGGCCGTAGTTGATGGCGTGCTTGGCCAGGCCGAGCGCCACCGTGGGCCCGGCGGCCAGTCGTGCCAGCAGTTCCTCGCAGCTGTCATCGAGCTCGGCGGGGCTGACCGCTTGGTGGATCAAACCCCAGTCCGCGGCGTCTGCCGCGCTGACTTTGTCGCCGAGCAACAGCATCTGCTTTGCTCGCGTCAGGCCTACCAGCCGGGGGAGTAGCCAGGTGGCGCCCGAATCCGGGCTGAACCCGCGCGCCGCGAACGGCTCCCAGAACACCGCGTCGGTGGCAGCCACGGTGAAGTCGGCGGCCAGTGCGAGGTTGCACCCGAGGCCGGCGGCGAATCCGCGCACGCTGCAGACCACCGGCAAGTGGATGCTGTGCACCAGTTCGATCACGCGATGCGCGGTGTGCGGAATTCGGCGGACGAGGTCACCGGTGCGGGGGCGCTGGTCGCCGCCGCTGTTGGTGGCAATCCAGTCGACCCCCGCGCAGAAGTCGTCGCCCGCGCCGCGGATGTGGATGGCCCGCAGCGTGTCGTCGGTGGCTGCATCGCTGAGTGCGGCGACGAACGCGTCGATCATGGTACGGCTCAACGAGTTACGATGCGACACTCGATCGAGCGTGAGCCGCAGCACCGCACCGTCCCGGCTCGTGGTGAGCGAACCGTCGGCCGTCGAGGAGTCCAGCTCTTGGCTCACCGTCGAATCCGCCCTTCCCCGCCAATACGGTTACCCCTACAGTAGACGATACGATTGCTGCGCTGTATAACTTAGCAAGGAAAGCCCGGAGACGGAACAGCTGCATCGGGAAGGGAGCGTATGGGCGAACATGAAGCGGGTGGCGTCCCCGCGAGGCCTGCCCGATTCGGCGAGGCGCCGCTTGCCCAGACCGTTGTCGCGGCCGGTGCCATCCGCCGACTCAGCTCGCTGCTGCTGTCGTTGGAACAGGCCCACCCGACGGTGGACGCGATCGTCGCGCAAATCGGCGACTGGGAACGGGAGCTTGGTGCGGCGGCTCCGCCCGACAGCGCGCCGCGGATCGGCTCCGACGAAGACGGCAGCCGGCGTGTCTATCTGGATCACGCGACCGATATCGGCGCCTTCAACCCGTGTTTCCCAGAATACCGTTTCGACCACCTCGACGCCCAGACCGCGTCCGGCCGCGTCGTCTTTCCCCTGGTGTACGAAGGGCCGCCGGGATTGGTTCATGGAGGTTTCCTCGCGGTGTTCTTCGACTGCGTCATGCAGCACCAGAACTGCCTGGCGGGACTGTCCGGCAAGACCCGCTTCCTCCACGTCAAGTTCCGACGACCGACGCCGGTGCTGACCGAGCTGCGTTTCGATATCACGCGATCGCAGTTAGAACGGGGCATAACGTCGACGGCCCGATTGCTGCTCGACGACGAGGTGCTCTGTATCGGTGAGGTCGAGACACTGGCGTTGGCACCGGACAAGTTGACCGGATTTCGATTCGGCAGACGACGAATCGAGAAGGCCTGACGTGGCTTTGCAGCATTTTCGTCAACCCCGCGTCGCGGAGATCGTCGCCTCGAAGTTGCGCGACGATATCTTGTCCGGCCGCCTGAAAGAGGGCGATGTCCTGCCGTCTCAGGAAAGCCTGTTCGGTGAATTCGGCGTGAGCCCGCCCGCGGTGCGCGAGGCAATCCACATCTTGGAGACGGACGGGCTGATCTCGGTGCGTCGCGGCAATGTCGGTGGAGCGGTCGTCCATCTGCCGACGGCTGAACGGACCGCGCACATGATCAGCATGGTGCTGCAGGCGCGGTCCGCGACAGCGGTGGACGTCAGCGCGGCTCTGATGCATCTCGAGCCGATCTGCGCGGGGATGTGCGCCGCGCGCGAGGACCGGATGACCGAGGTGGTGCCCTATCTGCAGCACGAAATCGATCAGCAGACCGCTCAATTCGATGATGTGTCGCAGTATGTCCCGAATGCCCGACGGTTTCACGAAACGCTGGTCTCGCGATGCGGTAACGAGCCGATGATTCTGTTGATCGGTTCGATGGAGCTGATCTGGTCTGCGCATGAGTCTTCGGTCTGGAATGACTCCGGTGACCCAGCCGAACCGGCGCCGATGGCGGGTAAGACGAGGCGAGCGGCGCTGCGTGATCATCAGCGCCTGCTCGACGCCATCCGTGATGGGAATTCGGCCAGGGCGGTCCGGCTGGCGCAGGACCACCTGGCCGTCGCCCGCCGCAGAACGCTTGCCTTCGGTACCGACAAAACCATTGAGGCGAAACTGATGTCGGATATCGGCCTGCGATTGCATACGCAAACCCGATCCAACGGCCACTCCCAAAACGGGAAGGAGTCCCGAGCATGACTGTCTCGGACGCTTCAGACGATCGCGTTCTCTTCGACGTCGATCCCGAAAAGCGAATTGCCACGATCACGTTGAACAATCCCAAACAGCACAACTCCTACGACGCGGCCATGCGTGGCGCCGTCGCGCGGTGTCTGGATCGGGTGGCCGAGGATGACGATCTCACCGTGGTGCTATTGCGTGGCGCGGACGGGGTGTTCAGCACCGGAGCGGATATGAACAACGCGTACGGCTGGTACGGCGAGCAGGGCGAAGACCGATCTGCAAAGAGCCGTCCCAGCCAGCGTCGTCGGCTCACCGTGGACCGTAAGTCGTTCGGCTTCTACCACAACCTGATGGGCTTCCCCAAGGTCACCGTGGGAGAGATCAGCGGCTACGCGCTCGGCGGCGGATTCGAAATCGCGTTGATGACAGACATCTCGGTGATCGCGCGTGACACCAAGATCGGCATGCCG
>DASQSQ010000034.1:0-10594 GCA_035642315.1 Mycobacterium sp. | reverse complement strand
CCCGAGTCAGGTAGTCGCGCAGGCCGGCTCCGTCGAAAACGCCCGGGTCCAGCTGATGGATCGAGATGGAGAATCGCACCCCACCACCGTACGGTGCGCATTCCGGCGCCGCGGCGGCACGGCTGACCATCGGTAGGCTCGACATATGTTTGCTTTCTTGCCCGACCCGCCCGGTATCGACGACGTACGCGCGTTTGCCCGCCGGGTCGACGCCGCCCGCCACCACGGCGTACCCAAGGGCTGCGTGCTCGAACTCGACCTGCGCGCCGCGCCACCGGAAGCCGCCGGATTCGATCCGCTGACGATGATCAGCGGCGGTGGCCGTCCATTGGTGCTGCGCGAAGCGGTATCGGCGCTGCACCGGGCCGCCGACGATCCGCGGGTCGCCGGCCTGATCGCGCGGGTGCAACTTCCCGCGGCCGCGGCAGGACCGGTTCAGGAACTCCGCGATGCCGTCAAGGCTTTCGCCGCGGTCAAGCCGTCGCTGGCGTGGGCCGAGACGTATCCCGGAACGCTGTCCTACTACCTGGCGTCGGCGTTCAGCGACGTGTGGATGCAGCCGTCAGGGACGGTCGGGCTGATCGGCTTTGCCACCAACGCGCTGTTCTTGCGTGACGCGCTGGACAAGGCCGGCATCGAAGCGCAGTTCGTCACCCGCGGTGAATACAAGTCGGCGGCAAACCTTTTCACCGAAGACCGCTACACCGATGCACATCGAGAAGCCGATACCCGGCTGTTGGAGAGCCTGCGTGCTCAGGTGTGGAAAGCGGTCGCCGACTCCCGGCGGATCGGCCAGGACGCTCTCGATGCGCTGGCCGACCGTGCGCCGCTGCTCCGCGAAGACGCCGTGACTTCGGGCCTGATCGACCGTGTCGGATACCGTGACGAGGCATATGCCCGCATCGCAGAACTCGTTGGCGCCAAAGGAATTTCGCCTGAGACCGGTGACCCCGACGGTGACGATGCGCCGCCGCGGCTGTACCTGAGCCGCTATGCCCGTGCCACCGCGCCGGGCGGATCGCCGTTGCCGTCGGTGCCCGGGCGCAGACCGAAGTCGACGATCGCCGTCGTCACTGTCGCGGGTTCGATCGTCAGTGGTCGCGGCGGCCGGGGGATATTGCCGTTCGGCAACTCCAGCGCCGGCGCCGACACCATCGCGGCGGGTCTGCGCGAGGCGGCCGCCGATGATTCGGTGTCCGCGATCGTGTTGCGGGTGGACTCCCCGGGTGGTTCGGTCAGCGCGTCGGAAACCATTTGGCGAGAAGTGAAAAAGGCGCGCGACCGCGGCAAGCCGGTGGTGGCGTCGATGGGCGCGATCGCCGCTTCCGGCGGCTATTACGTCGCGATGGGCGCCGACGCGATCGTGGCGAACCCCGGCACGATCACCGGTTCGATCGGTGTGATCACCGGCAAGCTGATCGCCCGGGATCTGAAGGACAGACTGGGTGTCGGGTCGGATGCGGTGCGCACCAACGCCAATGCCGACGCCTGGTCGATCAACGCACCGTTCACCGACGAGCAGCGCGCCCGGGTCGAGGCCGAGGCGGACCTGTGCTACGCCGACTTCGTACAGCGGGTCGCCGAGGGGCGCAAGCTGAGTACCGAAGCGGTGGAGGCAGTCGCGCAGGGCCGCATCTGGACCGGCGCGGATGCCCTCGGGCACGGCTTGGTCGATGAGCTCGGCGGCCTGCGCACGGCGGTGCGCCGGGCCAAGGTGCTGGCAGGCTTGGACGAGGACGCCAAGGTTCGCATTGTCGGCTACCCGGGCTCGTCGTTGTGGGACTTCATGCGGCCACGCCCGTCGTCGCAACCGGCGGCAGCGTCGTTGCCGGATGCATTGGGCGCGTTGATCGGCCAGTCGCTGGCCGGAGTCATCGAGCAGGCCGAGCGGACGTTGAGCGGTGCCAGCGTGCTATGGCTGGGGGAGTCTCGCTTCTAGCCCGCGAGTGTGCCGCTGACGTAGATGATTTCGCCAAGCGGCTCGTCATCCTCGGGGGCGGGAACCTCGAGTCCGGCACGGTTGAACAACTCCGCACGAGGGGTGCCCGCAGCATCCCATCCCTTGCTGCGCAGGTACTCGATGACGTGGTTGCGCTCGCCGGTGTACACCAGCGAAGGCATATCGATGTCCAGATGCTCGCGAAACTGCGCAGTCTGCTCGCGGACCCGATCGGGGTCCAGATCCTTCAGCCCTGGAACGTATTCGGTGGCAACCGTGCTGTCCGGCGCGCTCAGGGCGGTGACGTTGTCGAACAACCGGTCCTGGGCCTCGGGCGGTAGGTAGATCAGCAGACCTTCGGCCAGCCACGCCGTCGGTGCGTGCGGGTCAAATCCCGCCGCCTGCAGTGCCGTCGGCCAGTCATAGCGCAGGTCGATGGGAACGGCGCGGCGCTCGGCGGTGGGTTGTGCGCCCAAGCCGGCCAGCGTGGTCGTCTTGAATTCGATCACCTGCGGCTGATCGACCTCATAGACCACGGTTCCGACCGGCCAATCCAACCGATAAGCCCTGGAATCCAGGCCGGATGCCAGGATAACCACTTGACGTACACCCGCGTCCGCGGCGGCCACCAGGTACGAGTCAAAGTAGTCGGTGCGTACCACGATTCCGTTGATGATTGCCTGCGTTCGGGCCGGCGATGCGTTCTCGATGGCCGAGAAGTCGATCTCGCCGTCGATCAGCTTCACGAAGAAATCCAGCCCGACGGCGCGCACCAGCGGTTCGGCGAACGGATCGTTGATCAGCCCGCGGGGATCCTTCGTCGCCATCGCGCGGCCGGCGGCGATCATCGTTGCGGTGGCACCCACACCGGAGGCCAGATCCCAGCTGTCGTCATGCGTGCGCGCCATGGCCGCCCTATCCGAGGGTGGCCGCGACGTAGCTCATGTCCCGGAACATGGCCATCGACTCGTCGTTCGGAAAGGTAAATCCGTTGCGCTCGTACAGCTCCGGAGCGGGATGGGCGGCGACCTGCCAATTGTGACCGGTCAGATAGTCGACCACGATACTGCGCTCGCCCTGATAGAAGAGGTCGGCCGGGTTGAGGTCGAAACCGGCCCGGCGCCAACGCTCGCCGATGTGCCGCACGCTTTCTTCGGAGAAGGCGTCCGGGTTGGAGATGTGCTCGGTGGCGAGTTGACTTCCCGGCGCGCTGAGCGCGGTGATGTTGTCGAACAATCGGTCCTGGGCCTCCGGCGGCAGATAGGGCAATAACCCTTCGGCGCTCCACGCCGTCGGTTGGTTGACATCGAAGCCGTGCTGCCGCAGCGCCTTTGGCCAGTCGTCACGCAAATCGATGCTGACCGTGCGGCGCTCGGCGGTCGGGTTGGCGGCGAGATTCGCCAGCGTGTTGGTTTTGAATTCGATCACCTGCGGTTGGTCGATCTCGTAGACTACCGTCCCCGCGGGCCAGGGCAGCCGATAGGCCCTGGTGTCCAGGCCAGAAGCCAGGATGACCGCTTGCCGGATACCGGCTTCGGTGGCGTTGATGAAGAAGTCGTCGAAAAACCGTGTGCGCACGGTCATCTGCTCAGCCCGCGTGCGGCCGTCCAGCGCTGGGTCGTCTTCGTCCAGGGTGACCTCTCCGTCGATAAGACGGATAAATGGGGCCAAGCCCACCGCACGCACCAACGGGTCGGCGAAGGGATCGTCGAGCAGCGCATCGGGTCCTTGCGAGGCAAGTGCGCGTGACGCGGCGACCATCGTCGCGGTCGCTCCCACGCTGGATGCCGGGTCCCAGCTGTCGCCGTCGAATCTTCCGGATTGGGCGTGTGTCATGGTGATGGCTCCTAGTTCGTGTCGGTCAGTGTGCCGCTGACGTAGAGACGGTCGGCGAATGGGAAGTCGTCGTCGAGGGGCGGAAGCCCGTTGGCCGCGAACAGTTCCCGGGTACTGCTGCCGCTGATGTGCCAACCGTGTTCGGACAGGTAGGGCGCCGCCTCGTTGCGGTCGCCGAAGTAGATCAGCTCGGTCATGTCGAGATCGAGGCCGTGCTTACGCCAGCGCTGGGACACGGTCCGCATGTGTTCTTTGAGACGCTCGCGCAGAGCGTCGTCCCGCCTGGGCATGCTTTCGGTTGCGATCCGGCTGCCCGGCGCACTGAGCGCCGTAAGAGTGTCGAGCAACCGGTCCTGCGCCTCGGGTGGCAAGTAACCCAGCAGGCCCTCGGCGCTCCACGCCGTCGGCTGGTCTGGGTCGAAGCCCGCCGCGCGCAGCGCGGCCGGCCAGTCGTCGCGCAGATCGATGGCAACTGTGCGCCGCTCGGCGGTGGGCTGCGCACCCATCTCGGCGAGCGTGCGGGATTTGAATTCGATGACTTGCGGCTGGTCGATTTCGTACACCGTGGTGCCGGCGGGCCATGGCAGCCGGTAGGCGCGCGCATCCAGTCCGGACGCCAGAATCACCGCTTGCCTGATGCCCGCTTGGGTCGCGTCGAGGAAAAACTCGTCATAGAACTTGGTGCGGACCGCCATGTTGTCGGTCATCCGCGGCATGTTCCCCGCAGAACCGTCGCTGTTGTCCTGGAGGTCGGCGGGGCTCAACTCGCCACTGACGAGCCGGACGAACAGATCGACGCCGACGGCCCGGACCAGTGGCTCGGCGAACGGGTCGTTGATCAGTGGGTGCTCGGCCTTGGTTGCCATGGCGCGCGACGCGGCGACCATGGTGGCGGTGGCGCCGACGCTCGAGGCCAGATCCCAGGTGTCGCCGTCGGTGCGTGCCATCGCTACCCCTCCGAAAGATGCCAGGTTGATACTTAGCCAATATAACGAGCTTACCATGCCGCCGAATTCCCACTTATCCGCGGATATTGCCGAAACCCCTGCCAGACCTGGCCATTCGCGCCACGCTGTGGCCATGGCGTACTCGGCGGCAGGAAAGCGGGTGGTGATCACCGGCGCGTCATCGGGCATCGGCGCCGCCCTGGCCCGGCGGCTGGCCGCCCACGGCGCGGTGGTGGGACTGATCGCCCGTCGTTCGGAGCGTCTCACCGAGGTCCTGGCGGATTGCCGAAGAACCTCGGCCGACTCGACGATGTGGGCGGCTGATCTGGCTCAAACCGCGACGGTCGGCGAGCTGGGGTTGCGGGCATGGGACGACCTGGGCGGCATCGACGTGCTGGTCAACAACGCCGCCATGCCGAAGCGCCGACCCGTCGATGCGCTGGATCCGGCCGAGGTCGAGGACGTCATGCGGGTCAACTTCCTGGCCCCGATGCGGCTGACGCTGGCCGTCTTGCCCCGGATGCTGGAACGCGGGCACGGCGTCATCGTCAACGTGTCCAGCATGGGCGGCCGGTTGGCCATCATCCACGAGGCCGCCTACTGCGCCAGCAAGTTCGCGCTCTGCGGCTGGAGCGAGTCGATGGCCGTCGACCTGCACGGCACCGGCGTCCGCGTGAAGCTGATCGAGCCGGGGCCCGTCGACACCGAGATCTGGGATCAGCCCGGCAGCGAGGAACCCCTCTACCAGGGGCCCAAGGTGCCGGCCGTCGAGGTGGCCGACGGCATCATCGCGGCGCTGGGCAGCGACCGTTTCGAGCACTATCTGCCGGACATGAAGGCGGTTGTCGATGCCAAGGACGCCGATCTCGACGCCTACATCGCCGGCGCGGCCGCGATGGCAGCACGATGAAGGCGCTGGTGTTCGGGGTGCGGCCCGAGCCGTTCGAGGTACCCGAAGACGCCAACCCGCTGGCCAAGAACTTCGCGTCCAGCCCGGTCGCGCTGCAGCAGGTGGCGGATCCTCAACTGCTGCATGATGATTGGGTAATCACCCGACCGCGGTTGACCGGTATTTGCGGTTCGGACTCCAAGCAGATCTTGCTGGACTTCGGCGAAGGTGACGCCGACAACGCGATGGCGGCCTTCTGCTCGTTTCCTCAAGTGATGGGCCACGAGGTGGTCGCCGACGTGGTGGAAGTGGGGCCGAAGGCCCGCGGGCTGCAGCCGGGCCAGCGCGTCGTGCTCAACCCGTGGCTGTCCTGCGGACCGCGCGGTGTCGAGCCGCCCTGCCCGGCCTGCCAGGCCGGCGACTACAGCCTGTGCTGGAGTTTTTGCGACGGCGATATCAAGCCCGGGATCCACACCGGAGTGTCGGCCGACGTGACCGGCGGCTACGCCGAGTTGATGCCCGCCCACGACAGCATGCTGTTCGCGGTGCCGGAATCGGTGCCCGACGAGTTGGCCGTGTTCGCCGACCCGTTCTCGGTGTCGCTGCACGCGATCACCCGCCATCCGCCGCCGCGATCGGGCCGGGTCCTGGTCTATGGCTCCGGCTCGCTGGGATTGTGCGCGGTGGCCATCCTGCGGGCGCTGTACCCGGACGTGGCGGTCGCGGTGGTGGCGCGTTTCGACGCCCAGGCCGAGTTGGCCCGCCGCTTCGGCGCGGCCGTCGTGCTGGCGCACGAGCCCCGGCTGGCCGTCATCGAAGAGCTGGTGAGCTGGGGCGGCGGCCGGCTGTGGCAGCCACTGCAAGGCTTGCCGATGGCACACCCCGGCGCCGTCGACGTCGTCTACGACACCGTCGGAAAACCGGAATCATTCGAAGTCGGCGTGCGGGTGCTCACTTCGCGCGGGACGCTGGTGAAGGCCGGTGTGCACGCGCCGGGTCGGTGGGAGTGGAGTCCGTTGTACTTCAAGGAGATCAGCTGGGTCGGCAGCAACGCATTCGGGGTCGAGGAGGTCGAGGGGCAGCGCAAGCACGCGATCGAACACTACCTCGACCTGGTTGCCGGAGGCCGAATTGACCTGCGTCCCATGCTGACTCACACCTTCCGGCTCGACCAGTGGCGGGACGCCTTCCTGGCGATCGCCAACCAAGGCGAAACCGGCGCGGTGAAGGTGGCTTTCGACCAGCGCTAAGCCGGACGGGTGGCGGAAAAGTAGGTGAGTCGCCCCACGAACCGATGCTGTTCGGTGGCCAGCTCGGTGCAGTCGAAGCCCGCGGAACGAAGCAGCCGGGGAATCGCGTCGCCGAGGTTGCCGGCTGCGTGCGGGCTGTGCCTGACCAGACGTGCCGCCAGTCCGTCGTCGGCGGTCATGTTGCCGCCCATGTCGACCAGGTGCAGCCTGCCCCCGGGCCGCAGCACGCGGAAAATCTCGGCCGCGGCGGCAGGTTTCGCGTCGCTGTCCAGGTGGTGCAGCATCGCCGACGACAGCACCCTGTCGAATTCGCCGTCTTCGTAGGGCAGTCGTTGCGCGTAGCCTTGTTCGAAGCGAATGCCGTTCAGCCATTTGGCTTTTCGCTGAGCACGTTTGAGCGCCAGCGGATCGGGGTCGGACCCGATCACCTCGGCACCCGGCTGGGCACGTTTGGCTCGAATTGTGAGATTGCCAGTACCGCAGCCGATTTCCAGAACACGCTGGTTATCGGCAAGCTCGGCCTGATCGATCAGGCGTTGATGCACCCGGTGGAAGCCAAACAGGCGGGTCAATAGGTCGTAGCCAGGCAGGAATGCGTCGTGGCCCGCGGCGGGAAGATAGTCATGTGGATGATGTTTGAGCATAGAATCCATAGTGCGCTTCGATACTGCACCATAATTGGGCGATCATTGTTGAAAGTTGGACTATCTTTGGCGACCCGAGTGATCCGCTACCGCGACGGCGTGCCCATCTACGAGTACCGGACCGATCCGGACGCATCACCCGTATCGGTGCACCGACACCTCGGCGAAGTAGGCGAACGGGGTCGTCACATTCACGATTTCCCGGCGCTCTGGTACGTCCCGGCAGCGGGCCTGGTGTATGTGGCGGCCGCAGGTGAGGTGCTCGATCCCGGGCAGATGGAGAACGTGGATACCGGGGTCGCGGTTTTCTTCGATCCCACCGCGCTCGGTGAGGACGGGCGGTCGCCGTGGCCGGCGTGGCGCGCGCACCCGCTGCTCTTCCCGTTTCTGCATGGGCATTCCGGCGGTGTGCTGCGGCTACAGGTGCCCGCGGACCGGCGACCGGCATGGGACAACACGATCCAATCCATCGAAGCAGAGCTGACCGCGCGCCGTGAGGGTCATCGACAAGCGGCGCTGGCGCACCTGACGCTGTTGCTGATCGAGCTCGCGCGGCTGGCCGGCGATGTGGTCGGCGACCTACGACGTAGCGGCGAACCGGTGCTCGCCGAGGCGTTCGCGGTGATCGACCGGCGGCACACCGAACCCCTGTCGTTGCGCGACGTGGCGCGTGAGGTCGGTATGACACCGGGACATCTGACCACCATTGTGCGCCGCCGCACCGGGCGCACCGTGCAGGAGTGGATCATCGAACGCCGCATGGCCGAAGCGCGCAGCTTGCTGGCCGAAACGGATCTTGCGGTGGCGGAGGTAGCAAGGCGGGTGGGGGTGACGGACCCCGGTTATTTCAGCCGGCTTTTCACCCGGACTCACGGCATTTCGCCCCGCGAGTGGCGCGGTCGAGCGGGCCAGTAGCTACCGCACACAACTCAGACCTTCAGAACGCCTTGGGATCCGGTGATGGGTAGGTCAACCGGGGTGATGACGCCCGGTTGCGCGGCGCAGACGAACGGTATGGCGTTGACCGCCGCAACGGCGGTGCTGTCCATCAACACGGTCATCACGTCCTCGCCGGGGTTGCCGAATCGGATCGTCGCGTCGACGCGTGGTTGGCCTTCGATCACCACGCTGAATCCCTCGGGGTCGCTCCATTGCGGGTCGAGCGCATCGTTGCTCATGGTCCAGCAGATGGCCAGCTCGATTACCGGGTGGCCGTTGCGATGCCCGCGATAGGTGCGGCGTTGGCCCCCGACGGTGCCGGCGGCGAAGTCCGCCCACCCGAGGTCCAGGTCTCGGGTCAGCACGGCGGGTTCGACGAATGCCTCCTTGGAATCGAGCTCGGTACCCAGCATCGTGGCGATCATGTCCAACGTCTCGAAGTAGCCGAGGCCGTAGCGTTGCGTGTCCGGATCGATCTGCGTAACCCGCTCAGGGGGCGGTTTGCCGAATCCGAGCACCCGCCACGCATCCAATACGGGGTAGGTGGTGCAGTCCAACGTTTCGACGAGCGTGACGTTGTCAACCTGTCGGCATGCGCCGGTGAGGAACCCGGCAACGACGTTGATAAAGCCGGGCTCGAATCCCGTCCCCAGAAAGGTGGCGCGGCCCTCTCGTGCCGCCTCCTCAAGCGCTGCGCGCTCGCTCGGGTGATGGGTGCCGGTCAGGAAATCGCCGGTGGTGACGACGTTGATGCCGGAGCGCAGCATTCTGGCCACCAGGTCGTAGTCGATGACGCGAGGCATGTAGTTCACGCAATCCGGTCGAAGGTCGATCAGCGCATCGGTATCGGCGGTTGCGGCAACGCCAACCCGGGGTCGGTCGGACAGCGCACCCGCGTCGCACCCCACCTTGCCCGCACCGAATGCGTGGACGCCCACTACATCGAAGTCGATGCGGTCCAGCAGCATGCCAAGCGCTCGCCTCCCGATGTTGCCGGTTGACCACTGGACTACTTCGTATCGCGCCATGCCTCACCGTGGCTTGAAGGTGTAGGTCTCGCCGTGAGCGAGGTAGACAAACTTTGTACTGGCGGTCGATGCCTGGGCGGCCTTCTTGAAGTCGTCGAGCCCCGACAGGAACACCGAGAAGTCGTTGTAGTGGATCGGGATGGCGGTGCGAGGTTTGGTGATCTCGACCGCCCTGACCCCCTGCTCGCCGGTCATCGTGACAACGGTGACAAGGAACGTCGTCCCGCCGGTGTGAATGAGACCCAAGTCGATGTCGGGGTAGCGGCGCGGAATGTCTTCGAGGCTATCGACGAGCATCGTGTCTCCGGTGATGTAGAGCCGGTAGCGCGGATCGCCGTTGCGGCCGAAGTCGAGCATGTGCCCGTTAACGGGCATAAGCAGCTCATTGACTGCCTCCTCGGTGGCGTGCTTGGCCGGCATCGCGGTGATCGTCAGCGTCGCATCGCCTTTGTGCACCTCCAGCGATTCCCAGGTCTCCAGGGGATAGCCGTGCTCGAAGCCGAGGGCGCTGAGCTTGTCCACCGCGTCAGCGGTCGAAACGATGGGCAGTTTCTTGTCGAGCTGTTGTGCGGCGACGTCATCGAAGTGATCGCCGTGGTAGTGCGACAGGACGATCAGATCTATCGATGGCAGGTCGGCGATCTGGCAAGCCGGCTCGACCTCGCGCCGGGCCCATATGCCATGACCCAGATAGACGTGCTCGCCTTTGTGCAGGAAGGCGGGATCCGTCAGTATCGTCATCCCGCCAAAACGGATCAATGTGGTCGCGTTACCGATGAAATAGACATCGCCCTCATTGAAATCTGCTGTTCCACTGCTGGTTAGCTCCAAGGACGTCATCGTGGGCAATCCTTTGGGTGGTGATTCCTTAGCATCGTTACGCCCTTCTCCGGTATCGGCGGCATGTCGCAGCTTCAGTCTGGGTCAAATCGTGCGGGGGTGCTAGGCGTCGAGCAACGCGGCTCGATCCCAGTACCTGAGCGGTTGTTCGAGGTCCTCTCCGCCCGCAGCACCTCCCGGCATGGGCGGGCGCGAATTATTGGTGGGCGGCCGCCCTGGGCGTCTACTGCCGATTACAGACGTACGAGTTGTCCCCGCGCAGGTAATCGATAACGATTTCAT
>DASQSQ010000033.1:0-3181 GCA_035642315.1 Mycobacterium sp. | reverse complement strand
TGAAACTCATTGGTGGCTCCTTGTGTTACGTGGCGTCGGCCGCTGATTTGGATGGTGTGGGCGGGGCACTCGTTGGGAGCGCCTGGCGACCGGTGATGGTGAGCTGGCCCCGGTTCATGGTCAGAAAGGTCGCTGTCCACGAAATTATCGTGGAGATCTTGCTTTTGAACCCGACGAGATAAGCCAGGTGCAGAAGCAGCCATGCCACCCAGGCCACGAAGCCGCTGATTTCCAGTCGGCCGACCTTGGCGACCGCTGAGAACCGCGAAACGGTGGCCATGGAGCCCTTGTCGAAATAGTGGAATGGTTCGCGCGCGGCACGGTGGAACGGTTCGCGTACGGCCGGGTTGACGGCCTTGAGCTCGGCCCCGATAGCGCGCGCCGCGTACTTTGCGCCCTGGATGGCGCCTTGGGCCATGCCGGGAACGCCCGGCACCGAGGCCATGTCACCGATGACGAAGACGTTCGGATGGCCGGCAACGGTCAGATCAGGTAACACAACTACGCGGCCCGACCGGTCTACTTCGGCGCCGGCTTGTTGGGCGATCTGGAGGCCCAGCGGGCTGGCGGACACCCCGGCCGACCACACCTTGCAGGCGGATTCGATGCGACGGGTGCTGCCGTCGCGGTCCTTGACCGTCAATCCGTCACGGTCGACGTCGACGACCCTGGCTCCGAGCTGCATCTCAACACCCATCTTCTGCAGCCGCGCCTGGGCCTTATTGCCCAGTTTTGCGCCCATGGGCTGTAGCACCGCAGGGCCCGCGTCGACCAGGATCACCCGCGCCTGGGTCGAGTCGATGTGGCGGAAGGCACCTTTCATGGTTTGGCTCGCCAGCTCGGCGATCTGCCCTGCCAACTCCACTCCGGTGGGACCCGCGCCGATGACGGTGAACGTCAGCAGCTTCTCGCGGAGGGTCGGATCGCTGGCCCGATCCGCCAGCTCGAACGCGCCGAGGATACGCCCACGCACTTCCAGCGCATCGTCGATGGTTTTCATGCCAGGCGCGAACTCCGCGAAATGGTCGTTACCGAAATAGGATTGGTCGGCCCCGGCCGCGACGATCAGGCTGTCGTAGGCAGTCCGGTAGCGCTGCCCGAGCAGCTCGGCTACCACGTAGCGTCCGGCCAGATTGATCTCAACGACATCACCGAGCAGCACGTCGGCGTTGCGCTGGTTGCGAAGCACCTTCCTGGTGGCAGGGGCGATCTCGCCCTCGGACAGTATTCCTGTCGCGACTTGGTAGAGCAGCGGCTGGAACAGGTGGTGCTGGGTCCGGGCGATCATCGTCACATCGACCGGCGCACCCCTGAGTGCCTTGGTCGCGGCCAGCCCACCGAAGCCTGAACCGATGACGACGACACGATGCCGCTGGGCACGATCCTCCGCGGTCGTGGGTGCCGCGCTCATGCCCGGCTCCCGTCAGGAAGCTCGGCGTAGGCGATGCCGGTGAGGTTGCCTTGCACAGCCCGGATGGGCCGGTTGCCGGATCCGTCGAGTGCGGCCGTCCACACGTTGCCTCCTAGGTCGGTGACGAACATGCGGTCGTGACCGGGGTCGAGCGCGATACCGATGCCTTCCATCAAGTGGGTCAACACGATTTCGGGTTCGCTGCTCCCGATGTCGTCCAGTGCGGCTCGGTTGACGGTATTGCCGTATGGCGGGTCACCGCGGTCGGTCCAGTACAGCGTCCGCGACGTGTGCTCGATTTCAAGGTCGATTGGCTCGGGCAGGTCTTTGAAGATCACCTCGATGTCGCTGCGGTTGGCCGCCGTCTGGCCTGCCGGAAGGTCGATTCCGGCCCGCAGAATCCTGCCGACGCCGGCGTCGCTTGGGCCCTTCTGCGTCCAGTAGAGATGCCCGCCGACATGGTCGACGGCAACTCCGACGCACCAATTCGTCCCGTCGCGACGATCCTCGTCGTCGTGCCCCGTCTGTACCAGGGTCTCGACGTTGGAGCCGTCGAGATCGCAGCGCATCACCCGCATGCCCTCCCGGTCAGACCAGTACAGCTTGCGGCTTGCGGCATCGAAATGAAGCTGCTTAGGCGTGTAGGTGCCGCCGCTGGGAATGATGGTGGCGCGGTTGCCCCCGTCGAGGTCCACACGTTCGATCGAGCCGTCGTTTTTCGGTGGAACCCCCATGTTGGTCCAGTAGATGTGTCCGGCCTCGACATCGACCGCGACACCGTCTGGAACCGGGCATCCGGTGACGAGAACGGTCTTGTCGGAGCCGTCGGGGTTGATGGTGAACAGCCGTCCGCCACCGCTGGCTTCGAGCACGAACAACTTCGGAGTCGAAGTAGTCATCGTTGTGGTCCTTTCTGATAGGTACGTACATCAATACTTTTGGGGCAAACGGTGCGATGCCGAGGTTCGGCGCCGTTCAGTGTCGTGGGCACCATTGCCAGCACGCCATAGATCACGTTCAGCATCGTTCTCCCTCTCCTGCACAATGGATTTCAGGTGTTCGTTCCGCGGGACGCCCCGTACTCGGCGCGCACCGCCATTAACCCGAACAACATCTCGTCGCGCTCGGCGGCGAGCTCCTCGATCGACCGGCCGTCCGCCTCCTCGAGGACGCCCTTGACGATCTGTTGTTCCAGCTCCGGGGTTAACTCCGGGTTTCCCAGCCCCGGCCATCCGGCCGCCATGCGGGGCATCAGGTGGTCCATGAAGTGCTCGATGCCGCCCTGGCCGCCGCCGAGGTGCCACAGCAGATTGGGACCCATGACGCCCCAACGCAATCCGGGACCCCATGACACCGCGTCGTCGGCGTCGGTGACGTCGAGCACTCCCTGGCTGATCAGGTAAACCACTTCCCGGTACAGCGCCGACTGCAGGCGGTTGGCGACGTGGCCGGGTAGCTCCTTTTTCAAATGAATGGGCTTCTTGCCGATCGAGGCGTAGAACACCATCGCGTCGTGGATCGTTTCGGGGGCGGTCTTCGTCCCACCCACTACCTCGACAAGCGGGATCACGTGCGGCGGATTGAAGGGATGGCCGATGACGGTGCGCTCCGGACGCCGGCACTCGGCCTGCATGACGCTCATCGTGATACCCGACGAGCTCGAGGCGATGATGGCGTCGGGCGGGGTGGCGTCGTCGATGTCAGCGAACAGTTTGACCTTCAGTTCCGGGCGCTCCGGCGCGTTTTCCTGGACGAAATCGGCGTCGGCAA
>DASQSQ010000032.1:0-9784 GCA_035642315.1 Mycobacterium sp. | reverse complement strand
GGCCGGCTGGGAGCAGGACTCCGAAGTCCACGCGGTGGTGCTCGCCGGCGCCGGGGAGCGTGGCTTGTGCGCCGGCGGCGACGTGGTGGCGATCTATCACAGTGCGCGCGCCGACGGGGTCGCGGCGCGGCGGTTCTGGCGTGACGAGTATCTGCTCAACGGTCAGATCGGCCGCTTTCCCAAGCCGTATGTGTCGTTGATGGACGGCATTGTGATGGGCGGCGGTGTGGGTGTGGGTGCACACGCCCATACCCGGGTGGTCACCGATACCTCGAAGATCGCCATGCCCGAGGTCGGTATCGGCTTCATCCCCGACGTCGGTGGCGCTTATCTGTTGTCGCGCGCACCGGGATCGCTCGGTCTGCATGCAGCGCTCACCGGCGCGCCGTTCTCCGGGGCCGATGCCATCGCACTGGGATTCGCCGATCACTTTGTTCCGCACGACAAACTCGACACCTTCAGTCAAGCCATCGTTGCCGATGGCGTCGAGGCCGCGCTGGCCGCCCATGCTGTCGAACCACCGCCCAGTGACCTTGTTGCGGGGCGGGAGTGGATCGACCACTGCTATGCGGGTGAGACCGTCGCCGACATCGTCGCCGCGCTGCGCGGCCATGACGCCGGGCCGGCCAACGACGCCGCCAACCTGATCGCTACCCGCTCCCCCATTTCGCTGTCGGTGACGTTAGAGGCGGTGCGCCGTGCGGCGAAGCTGGACACGCTGGAAGATGTTCTGACGCAGGACTATCGGGTGTCGTGCGCGTCGTTGCGGTCACATGATCTGGTGGAGGGCATCCGGGCCCAGCTGGTCGACAAGGACCGCAATCCGAAGTGGTCGCCGGCCTCGCTCGCCGAGGTGAGCGAGGCCGACGTCGACGCATACTTCGCGCCGGTTGACGACGATCTGACGTTCTAGAAAGGCAGACATGACTTACGAAACGATCCTGGTCGAGCGCGACGGACGGGTCGGTATCATCACGCTCAACCGGCCGAAGGCGCTCAACGCGCTCAACAGTCAGGTGATGCATGAAGTCACCACCGCAGCAGCCGAATTCGACAATGATCCCGGTATCGGGGCGATCGTCATCACCGGTTCGGCGAAGGCGTTCGCCGCGGGCGCAGACATCAAAGAAATGTCGCACCTGGCGTTCTCCGACGTTTTCGACGGCGACTTCTTCGCGCCCTGGGCCAAGCTGGCCGCCGTCCGCACGCCGACGATCGCCGCGGTCGCCGGGCACGCGCTGGGCGGCGGCTGCGAACTGGCGATGATGTGCGACCTGCTGATCGCCGCGGACACAGCGAAATTCGGCCAACCAGAAATCAAACTCGGCGTGCTGCCCGGCATGGGCGGTTCACAGCGGCTGACCCGGGCCATCGGCAAAGCCAAGGCCATGGACCTGATTCTGACCGGCCGCACCATCGACGCCGCCGAGGCCGAGCGCAGCGGGCTGGTGTCACGGGTGGTGCCCGCCGACGACTTGCTCACCGAGGCCAAGGCCGTCGCCACCACCATTTCGCAGATGTCGCGCTCGGCTGCCCGGATGGCCAAGGAGGCGGTCAACCGCGCGTTCGAATCCACCCTGGCCGAGGGACTGCTCTACGAACGTCGGCTATTCCACTCCGCCTTCGCCACCGACGACCAATCCGAAGGCATGGCCGCCTTCATCGAAAAACGGCCACCCAACTTCACCCACCGCTAAAGATGGTGCGATGAACCAGCCCGCGATTGCCGAACCGGCACCGACCGTCGAGCCGTCGCGCAAGAAACCGTGGTGGGTTCGGCACTACACCTTCACCGGCACCGCCGTCGGCCTGGTATTCCTGTGGTTTTCGATGACGCCGTCACTGTTACCACGCGGTCCGCTGTTTCAGGGTTTGGTCAGCGGCCTGTCCGGCGCGACCGGCTACGGCATCGGAGTTTTCGCGGTATGGCTGGTTCGCTTCATGCGGTCAAAGGATTCCAGCCCACCGGCACCGCGCCGGGCGTGGCTGATCCTGATCGTCGCCGGCGCGATCGGCATGCTCGCAATGATCATCTGGTTTCACGTCTGGCAGGACCGGGTGCGCGATTTGATGGGCGTCACGCACCTGAAGTGGATCGACTATCCGCTGGCGACCGCGCTGTCGTTGGTCGTGCTGTTCGCCGTCGTCGAGGTCGGCCAGCTCATCCGCCGATTGTTCCGCTTCCTGGATCTGCGGCTGGATCGCATTGCGCCGCCACGTGTTTCGGCTGTCGTCGTGGTGTTCTTGCTCGTGGCGCTGACGATCGCGTTGCTCAACGGCGTGGTGGTGAAATTCGCGATGCGGACCATGAACAACACGTTCGAGACCGTCAACAACGAAATGAATCCGGACACCGCCGCGCCGAAGACGCCGCTGCGTTCCGGCGGCCCGCAGTCGCTGGCATCCTGGGCATCGCTGGGACATCAGGGGCGCATTTTCATAAACGGCGGGCCCACCGTCGCGCAGCTCACCGCATTCAACGGCGCGCCGGCAACCGAACCGATCCGCGCCTACGCCGGACTGGAGTCCGCCGACGGCATCACCGCCACCGCGGAGCTGGCAGCGCGGGAGTTGCAGCGCACTGGCGGGCTGCGCCGCGCCGTCATCGCGGTCGGAACCACCACCGGCACCGGCTGGATCAACGAGGCGGAAGCCGACGCGTTGGAGTACATGTACAACGGCAACACCGCGATCGTGGGCATGCAGTACTCATTCCTGCCCAGCTGGCTGTCGTTCCTGGTGGACAAGAACAACGCCCGCCACGCCGGCCAGGCGTTGTTCGAGGCGGTGGACAGGCTGGTGCGCCAGCTGCCGGAAGCCCAACGCCCCAAGCTCGTGGTGTTCGGCGAAAGCCTGGGCTCATTCGGCGGCGAAGCGCCGTTTATGACCCTCGACAACGTGCTGGCCCGCACCGACGGCGCGCTGTTTTCCGGGCCGACATTCCAGAACACCATCTGGACCGATCTGACCGCGACGCGCGATCGCGGCTCACCGGAGTGGCTGCCGATCTACGACGACGGACGTAATGTGCGGTTCGTGGCCCGTCCAGACGACCTGGATCGCCCGCACACCGCGTGGCCACACCCGCGGGTGGTGTATCTGCAGCACGCATCCGATCCCATCGCCTGGTGGAATCCCGACCTGTTGTTCCGCAAACCCGACTGGCTACGCGAAAAACGCGGGTACGACGTGCTACCGGAGACCGAGTGGATCCCGGTAGTGACGTTCTTGCAGGTGTCGGCCGACATGGCGGTGGCGGTCGATGTACCCCAGGGCCATGGCCATGTCTACGTCGCCGACGTGGCCAACGGCTGGGCGGCGGTGCTCGAGCCGCCGGGATGGACGCCGGAAAAGACAGCCAGACTGCGCCCACTGCTGCGCGCCAGCGACACCTGACGCTGCGAGTCGCTGAGTGTGCGACGGGTTTCGGCCCCGTAAACGGACGCAACGCCCGGATGAATATCTTCTGCCGCGACCAATTCCGTGGCAACATCTGCTTACCGGGATCCGATGAAAATTGTGAGATTCGGCACCCGGTGAAGGGAGTTATCAATGACTTGGACAAGGTCATCCAGCGCCCGCAGCATCGCGAAGATCGCGGTCGCGGGGGTGCTTGTCGGTATACCCATCGCCGCGGTGAGCGTCCCGGCGTATGCCGCGCCCGCGGGAACGCCGACTGTGCTTCCGGCGCCGCTGCCAGCGGACCCACCCACCAATGCGCCAGCCCCGCCGCCACCGCCACCGGCCGCCCCGGAGCCGAATTACGGCTACACCGATGACTGGTGGGGTTATGGCACTGGCGGCGAAGGCGGCGGTGGCGGCGGCGGCTGAGACAGGCTTGCGGGCGATCGCAAGCGCGGCGAAGCCGGGCGCGGCGGGTCGCCCGCCGACAAACTAACGCCCGGCCAACACTCCGGCGGCGGCCAGCGCGTGGTAGCCGCCGATGACGTCGGTGGCCCGATGTAGGCCGAGGTCCTGCAATGCGGCTGCTGCGAGGCTCGACGTATAGCCCTCCGAGCAGAAGATCACCCACTCCACGTCGTCGCTGACGGCCTGCGGCAGTCGGGCGTCGCTGGTGGGGTCGCAGCGCCACTCGAGCACGTTGCGTTCAATCACCAAGGCGTGGAGCGACTCGGGCACCTCCCCTTCGCGTATGCGCTGCGCCTGCGGCCGGATGTCGACCAGCAATGCACCACGGTGCAATGCGGCGGGTACATCATCGGCAGCCAGCCGGCTCAATCGGGCTCGGGCGCCGTCCAAGATCTGATCGATGCGACTCATAGTTTTTCCGGTTGGTCGGTCAACTCGGTGCGTTTGCGCCGCAGCGTGTGTTGCGGGGTGACCTCGTAGTAGGACATCACCGTCAGCGGCGGCGAATATGCGTGCACGCTCAACGTGGGCGCCTGAATTTCGATGGCCGTGGCATCGGCGATCGGTGCCCACAGCACGTCGTGCACCCAACCCAACGGGAACCCGGCCTGGTCGCCGGCCTCGAGACGCCGGCGCCGCAAACGCTCGCCGTCCCAGCGGAATTCGTCGAGCGACCCGGACAGCAACGTCAGTGCGCCCAGTGACCCGCCGTGATCGTGCAACTCGGTCCGATGCCCGGGCGCCCAGCTGATCAGCCAGATGTCCAGTTCGTCGTCACCGTGCAGCCGAGTGAACCAGCGCTCGTCATTAGGCACGCCACCCGGCGGGACGAGGTGGTCGTAGCGACCGCGCAGCACCTCGTCGGTGGTTTGGTCGGTGATGTGCAACAGGTCGGCCAGCCGCAGCCGGGTGGGGCCGGAAACCGACCGGACGGTAGGGGGGCGAGACGGGGCGCGATCAGCAACAAGGTTTGCGGAAACCATGCAAGAACTCCAGAACGAACGATTTGACCAGGGGCGGCGGGAAGTCAGCGCCGACAACACTCCCAAAATCCAGTTCGCTCCATCACGGCAGCCAGTGTTGCATAGATTGACGGGGTGCGCTGGCGCCCATGTCGCCCCCTGCTGTGGAGCGCGGTCGCCCTCGCGGCCGTCGTTCCGGTCGCGGCGGGCTGCTCGGCAGGTCATCATGCGGCCCAGCAGTCGGGGCCCCCACTCCGCGCTCCCGGTCCCTCGTCGGCATCGCCGTCCACCCGTCCGAGCCTGTCGCCGAGCGGGGTGACGACCCGTGTTGACGTGCCCGCACAGTCGACCGAGGAAGAGTACTTTCAGGCCTGTCACGCTGCGAAGACGTGGATGCTGGACCGGCCAGGCGATCGGCAGGCATTGGTGGAGGCTTACCTGGCGGCCGTTCAGGCACCGCAAGCCACCGGGTCCGGCACCTGGAACGTGCCGTGGGCCCGGCTGAGCCCGGCACGGCAGGCGGCGGTGATCGTGGCGGCGCGCGCCGCCGCCGCCGACGAATGCGGATGACCTGAGCACCGGTCGGGGATTGAATCACGGCGGGTGAAAATGCGAACCGAGGGCGGAGGCCGCAGTTCGTCGACACCGGCCGACGGCTCGGAGCCCACCGGCCGGAATTCATTTCTTCGGTATTCAGCACTTATTGCTCGGCTTTGGGACACGCTACGGAAATTCCCAGCGTTTTTCCAGTTTCTCCAGTGCATAATTTCCCAGAATCGACCCAGATGTACGCAAGGCGTTAATGTCGGCCAATCCGCCGTATTGAAGTCGTTAAAATGGCTTCGAGCAGTTGTTTCCGGTGCCCGAGGTATTTACCTTCGGTGCCATGCCTACATTTAATGTGAACACCGTCGACTGGGATGAGCTCTACAACGGAGAGGCGTCCTACGCCCCCGGAAATCCCGGCTGGAATATCGGTGAATTGCAACCCGAACTCGCCGCCCTGGAACGTCAACGGCGTTTCCGCAACCCGGTTCTCGACTCCGGCTGCGGTGTCGGCGTCACGACACTGGCGCTCGCCGAAAAAGGATATGACGTTGTCGGCCTCGACCTTTCCGCCAGTGCCATCGAGCAAGCCAAGTACGCAGCGGCCGACCGCGGTATAAACGCCGAATTCGGCCTCGCCGATCTCTCGAAAACGACCGGCTACGACAGCTTCTTCGGCACCGTCGTCGACGGGCTGGTCTTTCACTGCCTGCCCGAGACGCTCCGGGACGGATACATCGCATCGAGTGCCCGTGCGCTGCGACCCGGCGGGAATTTCTTTGCACTGGTTTTCTCCACCGATGCATTCCCACCAGACGCCGATTTCGGACCACGGCCATTCACTGAGAGGCAACTGCGCGAGATCGTCGGCAGGCACTTGATCGTCGACGAGGTACGACCCGCCCGGGCATGGGTCAACGTGCCCGGCACGCTCCCCGATGGTTTCGAATACCGCAATGTCACGATCGGGTCCGACGGCCGTGCTCAGCTGCCGTCGTTCCTGGTCAGCGCTCACCGCGGCTGATTCCCGCAGAATTCGGCAGTCGCCGCCGGCTGCCGAATTCTCCTCACGAGTGCAGGGTCGGCGCTTTCTACCGCCGCGGACCGAAAGCGCGGGGCGCGGGGAACAATGAGCCCATGGCCTCGGATGCCCAGCTCGCCGGCGATTCGTCGCAGCCTCGGGTCGCGCTGGCACTTGGCAGCGGCGGCGCACGCGGATACGCCCATATCGGGGTGATTCACGAGCTGCACGACCGGGGGTACCAGATTGTCGGTATAGCCGGTTCATCGATGGGCGCACTCGTCGGCGGATTGCAGGCGGCGGGACGGCTCGACGAGTTCGCGGACTGGGCGCGGTCGCTGACGCAACGTGCCATCCTGCGACTGCTGGATCCGTCGATCAGCGCGGCCGGTGTGCTGCGAGCCGAAAAGATCCTGGACGCGGTGCGCGACATCCTCGGTGCGGCCACCATCGAGCAGCTGCCAGTCCCCTACACCGCGGTGGCGACCGATCTGTTGGCCGGCAAATCGGTGTGGTTGCAGCGCGGGCCGGTCGACGAGGCCATCCGGGCGTCGATCGCCATCCCGGGGGTGATCGCGCCGCATGTGGTCGGCGGCCGGCTGCTTGCCGACGGCGGGATCCTCGACCCGCTGCCGATGGCGCCGATCGCCGCGGTCAACGCCGACCTGACCATTGCGGTCAGCCTCTCCGGCAGCGAGACCGGCGGCGACGCCGAGCCCGAACCCCGGCCCACGACCGAATGGTTGAATCGCATGCTGAGCAGTACGTCCGCGCTGTTCGACAGCGCCTCTGCCCGCGCACTGCTCAACCGATTGGGCGTTGGCGACCCCGAATCCGACATCGAGGCCGAAGCCGATGATGAACCCGCTGAGCCCGACGTACCGAAGCTCGGCAGTTTCGAAGTGATGAACCGAACCATCGACATTGCCCAGGCCGCCTTGGCCCGCCACACTCTGGCCGCCTACCCGCCCGACTTGTTGATCGAGGTGCCGCGCTCGGCCTGCCGCGGCCTGGAATTCCACCGTGCGGCAGAGGTGATCGACATCGGCCGGGGGCTGGCCGCCCACGCACTGGATACGCTGGACACCGCTCCACCCGACATCGGCGGCACCCTCTGAGGGAGTGGATTAGCCATGGCACGAGCGACTTCACCCGACGCCCCGGCGCCGGATCGACCGTGGCGACGGCCCGGTGCTGCAGGCTACGCGTTCGAGCGCCTGCGCGGTTTCGTGCGATCGCCTGCCGGCGTTTACCCGGCGCAACCTTCTGCACTGGCCATCGACAACAACGTGGCCGTTCCCACTCGCGACGGAACCGTGTTGCGCGTCAACGTGTATCGGCCACCCGACGGAGGCCCCTTCCCCGTCCTGCTGTGCGCACATCCGTACGGCAAAGACAACCTTCCCACGAAAAAGAAGCGCGGCCGTGGTTATTCGGTGTCCATCCAGTACCAGGTGCTGCGCCAACCGACGCGACCGCGGTTTTCCGATCTGACCGGCTGGGAGGCACCCGACCCGGTCTGGTGGACGGAGCACGGGTTCGCGGTGGTCAATTGCGATCTGCGCGGTGCCGGTCGATCTGATGGAGTGTGCTCACTGCTTTCCGATCAGGAAGGCGAGGATGTCTACGACCTAGTCGAATGGGCTGCAGCGCAACCGTGGAGCAGCGGCGCGGTGGGCATGATCGGGGTCTCCTATCTTGCCATCTCGCAGTGGAAGACCGCGGCCCTGCGACCGCCGCACCTTGCCGCGATCGTCCCGTGGGAAGGATTCACCGACGCCTACCGCGACTTCGCTCGCACCGGCGGCATCCGTGAGACCGGCTTCCTCAAGATCTGGAGCCGCGGGCTGCGGGCAGCGCGGCTGAAGTACAACCTGAAGGACGAATCCATCAAACGACCGTTGCGCGACGAATGGTGGCAGGCGCTCGCGGCTGACTTGCCGAAAATTGAAGTGCCGGCACTGATTTGCGGCAGCTTCTCCGACAACAACCTGCACAGCCGCGGGGCGATGCGCGCCTTCGAGCAGATCAGCTCACCTGAACGTCATCTCTACACCCACCGCGGCGGCAAGTGGACGACGTTCTATTCCCCCTCGGCGCTCGACACACAGTTGGGGTTTCTCGACCGGCATCTCCGCGGTGGGACGGGCGCGCCGCTACCGAGGGTTCGCCTGGAAGTGCGCGAAGACCGCGACCATATCGTCGAGGTCCGCGACGAAAGCGGCTGGCCGCTGGAGTCGACCAACTGGACGGAGCTTTACCTCAGCGGCGCCGGACTAGGCAGCAGCGCCCCCGAACAGGCCGGCTGCATCGCGTTCGATACTCGTTCCGGCGGAGCACGATTCGGCTGGACGCTGGATGCCGACACCGAGATCACCGGACCGATGGCGGTGCGACTCTTCGTCGACGTGCGGGGCAGCGACGACGTGGACCTTTTCGTCGGTGTCGAGAAGTGGCGTGGCCGTGCGTATGTGCCGTTCGAGGGCTCCTACGGCTTCGGCCGAGACCGAATCACCTCGGGTTGGCTGAAGGCATCGATGCGGGCACTCGACGAGGCCCACTCGAGGCCGTTCGAGCCGTTACCCACCCTGAACCGGCGTAACCCTGTGCAAGCGGGGCAGATCGTGCAGGTCGACATCCCACTCGGGCCGTCGGCGACGCTGTTCCGGGCCGGTGAGCAGCTTCGGCTTGTCGTCGCGGGCCGGTGGTTGTGGCCCCGTAACCCGCTCACCGGCCAGTTCCCGTCGGCCTACGAGCCCGGCCCGCGGTGCAAGTGCACCCTGCACTGGGGCCCGGATCACGCTGCCCGACTGCTTGTTCCGGTGATCGGCTAGCTAGCCCCTACGCCGAGGAAGGCCGCGACACCGGCCGCCTCGCGCCGGCCCTGTGCACGCCCGGCCTCCGCCGAGCCGATGCGGCAGCGCGGATCCAGCGCGTTCGGCCCGAAGGCCGCCAACGACGTGTCATCGGCGAACATCCCGAACGCCCGACCACCAAACGCGGCGATCTCGGCGGCGGGTCCGGGACCGAACGGTGACGGCGCCGACACTCCCGCAGGTACCAGCACCACCGCCGCGTCGCAGTCGTCGGCGACGTCCAGGTTGATGGTGCTGCCGATCCCGCCGTCCATGTAGCGCCGGTCCCCGATCGTCACCGGCGGCCACGCGCCGGGTACCGCGCAACTGGCGGCCACCGCGTCGACCAGTTCGACACCCGAATCTCGGTCGAACACAACCAGTTCACCCGTCGCGGTGTCGATGGCGGTGACCCGCAACTCCCGGTCGGGCCAGGCGTGCACCGGCAGTCGTTGGGCGATCACGGAGCGCCGGGCCGGCTCGGCCACGGTTTCGGTTGCCAGCGCGACCGCCCCGATCCGTTGCCGCTT
>DASQSQ010000031.1:0-3768 GCA_035642315.1 Mycobacterium sp. | reverse complement strand
CAACACAACATCCCGCTAGCTGTAGTAGCGGCCCTTGCTGCTGTCCTCTTCATCACCGTCACCGGGATCGCGGTCCGCGCCCCACTGGCCCGGGTTCCAGAGAACACCATGAAGTTCGTCGTCGGAGTCATACTGACCTCCTTTGGCATGTTTTGGGGCGGCGAAGGAGCCGGCGCGTACTGGCCGGGCGGCGACATCGCGCTGCTTGTAATCATCGCCGCCGTCGCGCTGTGTAGCCTCGGACTCGTCGCCCTTCTGCGCCGGATCGAGGCGCAGACGACGCCATCCTCGGTCATGCAGCAGGAAGCATCGGCATGACGCGCCGTACCTTGGCGTTCGTCGCATTCTGGTACGACTTTATTGTCGGCGACGATTGGCGCATCGCTATCGGGGTAGTAACTGCGCTGGCGCTCACTTACGGCCTGAGCAACAGCATGGTCCCGTCATGGTGGGTGTTACCCGCCACCGTGTTGATCCTGCTGCCGTCGAGCCTGCGGCGGGCCGCCCTCCACAGGCGATCCGGACCAACGTCGTCCCATACTTCGCTGACTGGGCAACAGCCTCAGGGCCGAACGTAGCGTTTGTCGGCGGCCCGTGTCTGTAACAGGGGCTGCGGCAGTTTCACAGAGTCTGATCCACCAGCACCGCGCCGTCGGGTACGTTCCCGAGCGTGCACAGCGCAGTCGTCTGGCCGGCTGCAGTAATTCGCACCAGCTGCGCCAGCTGCGCTGGCGCATCGCATTGCAGATAGTGGTCGGCGCTCGGCAGTATCCAGTAGCGGTTGCGCCCCGGCTTGTCGTGCAAGAATTTTTGCCAAACGAAGTTGGCGACCCGGACGGGCGAGACGTTGTCGTGTAAGCCCCAAACCAGGGTGGTGTTGATGTCGTTCATGGAAAGCGCTGTGAGCCAATTGGTTTCGTCGGCCGCGCGCTCGTTGAGGTATTGAATGGTGTCCGGCAGTACCGCGACCCCGTCATTGTGCGCGAAGCACTTGGCCAGGGCCGCAATCTCGGGATCGGCGAGCGTTCGGCGTGGTATGAACGTGCTCGCTCCCATGCCTGCGGCAAGCATTTCCGGAGTCGTCGCGGCCGCGGTACTCCGTGCGGTTTCGGGGTTGAGCAGCGCGGTCTGGAACGCGGTGAGGTTAGCCAGCGGAAGATAGATGTTGGCGTTCGTCAAGATGACTTCGGCAGGCGCGCATCCGTGATCCTGCGCGCCGAACATGGAAAGCGCGATCATGCCGACGCTGGTGCCACGGTCATGGGTCAGCATGGTGTATCGCTCGAGCTGCCACACGTTGGTGATCGCGTGGATCAGCAGTCGCGCATCGTCGTAAAGCGAATACACGTACGGTGCGGGCGGCTTATCGGAGAGTCCGTAGCCGGGGAAGTCGAGCAGGAAAATGTCGAATTCGTCGCCCAACTCGCGGGTCAGCGCGAAGTAGTCAATGCTTGCGGTCGGAAAGCCGTGCACGCACACCAATGCCGGTGCACCCGGTGTGCCGCAGCGGCGGCTGAAGACGGTGACTTCCGCCTCGTCGTTGGCGGCGGTTGACGACCGCCACTGGATTTCTGTTCCGCCGCTTCGCCATTCGTCGAAAATATCCATCGGCTAGGCGCCCTGGACGGGAAGCACGACCCGGGAGGCGCCGAAGTGCAGCTCGTGGGTCGAGGCCTCGAGCCACCGGCCGGTCGCGGTCGCTTCACCGGTCCCGAGGTTACGGGTGTAGCGAGGATGGCTGCCGCCGGCGATCAGCACCCGGATGCGTGATCCGGCGCGGAATCGGTGGGCGATCGGGTCGAGCTCGAGCCGGACCGAGTCGCTGGCGTCGGATAGCCGCCGATAGCCGTCGCTGACATTCCGGGAACGGCCCTTGGTATCGACCTCACTGACCCGGACGAACACGTCGACATGCGGATTGTCGGAAGTATGCGCCAATTCGGCGACCGGGATGCCCTGGACGCACAGATCGTCGTCGAGAACATCGGTGGTGAAGCTGACTACGTCGCTACGGGCCGCCAACGCGGTGTCGTCCAGGTAGCCGCCGTCCGGCGACAGCAGCCGACCCCCGATGGTCGGCGTCGGGTCGGCCGGGTCGTAGCGGAAGCTCACCGAGGACACCGCGGACGATATCGCCGATGATGGCGGCGTGTCGGCGAGGCCGCCGCCGGGCTGCAGGTATAGCGGGTGCTCGGTAGTGGCCGGCGGCCAGTCGGCCACGTCACACCAGCCCTCACCGGCGACGAAGGCGTGCACTCTGCTCTGGCGCGATCTGGCCGGACGACCCCCGAGGTGGGTGTCCAGCCAGTCTTGTGATTCTTGAGTAATGATCCGCAGACCGTGCACGAGCAGCTGAGTGTGTGACCACGGGCCGATGGTCAGCGCCACGTCGACACCGCGGTCCCGAAGGCTCCGATATTGCTGCAAGGTCTGCTGCAGGAACAGGTCCTGCCAGCCACCGATCAGCAGCACCGGCACCTGCACTCGGTCGAGCGCGGCGCCGAATCGCATCATCTCCCAGAACGGCCCATTGTCCTCGGGATGGTCCAGCCACGCTTCCCACCGCGGCGCGGCCGTGCCGAGTAGCTCCCTGCCTGACGCGCCCAGCGGCAACTCACCGGCCGCGCGTATCACGCTTTTCTGCGACCGCATCTGGCGGATGCCGGCGCGGATCCGCCCGGGATCTTCCTGATGCGCAACCAGATAGCTCCAGCCCAGGAAGTCGTTGACGGTGAACGAACCAGTGCCCCAGGCTGACTCGCTGAAATCGTGAGGACCGGCGGTGATGACGGCCGCGGCCAGTTCGGGTGGCGGATCCTGCAGCAGCGCCCATTGGGTGAACCCGAGATAGGAAATCCCGATGGTGGCGAAGCGACCGGTGAACCACGGCTGCTGCCGTAGCCATGCGACGGTATCGGCGCCGTCGGCCGCTTCGTGAACCATCGGGGTGAAGGTCCCGCCCGAGCCGAAAGTCCCCCGCACACTTTGCATCAGCACGTGATAGCCGCGGGCGGCGTACAGCGCGCCGTACATCAGCCCGAATGGGAACCCGCGGCCGTACGGTCCGCGCAGCAGCAAGGTGCCGACGGGTTCTCCGGCGGGCGCGTAGTGGTCGGCGATCAGTTCGACACCGTCGCGCATCGGGATCGAAACGCGGCTCACCGTGTAGCGGCTGGTCGGCCCGGGCAGGCGCAGCATCCGGCCGAGGGCACCGCCGGCGAATCGTTGGGGCAGTGAGCGCAGTCTGGACCCCGTGCGCCCCGCAGATGTGGCGGATGAAGATGTCACCAGATTCGCCTAAAACTTGTAGTACGGCGAAAGCTCGTTGGCTCGCTGCAGGTTGGTGGACGGGCAGTCGACCTCCGGGCTGGAGTAGACCGTCGAGTAGAACAGCGACTGCTGGATCACGCCGTAGCTGGTTTTGAAGGCAACCATGCAGGAGAAAAACCAGTAGCTGTTGTGGTAGGTCGGCTTGAGGTTCCACCACTGTGCCGCGCGGTGGCCGTTGATGGTGGTCTCGACGGCGTCGGCGGGCAGCGATTGCTCGTAATTGCGCCAGATGATCGGCTCGACGGCCAACTGGTAGTTGCCGGCGTCGTACTGGCAGCGCAGCCCTTCCTGCGGCTCTGGCGGAGTGAAGGCCAGGCCCAGCCGTTGGACGGCGTCGAACGGAATGTCCTGGCACGGGTTGAACGGGCTGGGGTCGGTGGTCGCCACGATCGGGCTCTTCATGGTGGTGGGCGGATCCATCGGTGCGGCGGTCGACCG
>DASQSQ010000030.1:0-8543 GCA_035642315.1 Mycobacterium sp. | reverse complement strand
GCCACCAGCACCGCATACGACTGCAGAAATATCAGTAACCGCCGTCGGTCGAACAGATCGGCGAGCACGCCGGCGAACAACCCGAAAAGCAGCGTCGGCCCAAGGCTCGCCGTCTGGACCAGTGCCACGATGACGTCACTGCTGTGCTTTTCCACCAAGAACCATTGCGCGGCCACGCTCTGCATCCACGTCCCGATGTTGGAGGCGAAGGAGGCGAGAAACAAGTTGCGGTACACGCGATTGCGCAACGGCGCCCATACCGACGGTCGCGCACCGTCCACCTGCTGCTGAGTCTGAATCACTTCTGAACCGATTGCCGACAGACCGTGGCCAGCAAAGGCGGATCGATTGTGATCTCTGACATGAGGGCAACGCCTTTCGCGTCGTGTCGGGATTACAAGTCTAAAACCCGCGCCCACCGCAGACCACATCATCGCTTGGACTGTGTGTGGCCCAACGACATTCGATAATCTGCCGGTCCATTATGGCCCGTCTTAGTATTTGTAGAAGCCCTCGCCGGTCTTGATGCCGAGCTTGCCCGCGTCGACGTAGCTCTGCAGCAAGTCCCGCGCGTGCGACGGCAGGTGCGGAAACTCCTCGACGTAATGGTTCTCGACGTCGAGAGCAACGTCCAAGCCGACCAAGTCCATCAACTGGAACGGCCCGGCGGGCGCGCCCAAGTTGAGCTTGTACATCCCGTCGACGTCTTCCGGACGGGCCACCCCTTCGGCGACCACGGCCAGCGATTCACGCTTGATCGCTGCCCAAACCCGATTGAAGATGAAGCCGGTGCATTCCTTGCGCGCTTCAAACGGGTAGACGCCGAATTCGGGCAGGACCGTCAACAGGGTGTCGAGCAGGCCGCGGTCCGTCTCGCCGTCGGACATCAGGTCGAGCGCGTTGACCAACGGCGGCATGTAAAAGTGGGTGTTGCACAAACGCGTTTTGTCCCGGACCTTTTCAACCATCAGACGCGACGGGTACGACGACGAGTTAGTCGCGAAGATGGTGTCCGGCGGCGCCGCCTGGTCGATCTCGCCCCACAGCGGAATCTTGATATCCAGCTTCTCCGGGACCGACTCGACGACCAGCCAGGCGTCGTCCAGCGCCTCCTCGAGCGATGCCGCGCCCACCGCGACGCCCACTTCGCCGAAGCCCCGGTCAGCCACCAGCTTCGGCAGGTTTTCGGTGACGTATTGCGTTGCGGCGGTGCGCTGTTCGTCGCGCCGCGCGTACAGTTGCACGGTTCCGCCCCGGCTGGCGAACATCAGGGCGATACGCGGCCCCAACGTTCCCGCGCCGATCACCGCGACCGGACGCTCCCGGATGTCGTCGAATGTGTAGGTATACGAGCCGCTCACACACGCATGCTATGTCCCTGTTGCGTGCCCGGATCCATCGCTAACCGACAAATTTGTCCAGACTGTTGTCCGCGGCGGACAACTAGAGCAGTCTCGCTTGTTCGGGCTGCGGCTCGGCGGGCTCGAGTAGCTCGGGCCCGTTGTTGCGCACGTTGTTGACCAGCGTCGAGATCTCGCGCATCTCGATGCCGCGCACGTCAGGCTGGGCGGCCAGCAATTCGAGGTCAGCCGGGGCGTCGGGATCCAGCCAGCGATCCCAGTCACGTTCGGGCACGATCAACGGCATCCGGTCGTGGATCTCGGCGAGCTCGCCGACCGCATCGGTGGTGATGATCGTGCAGCTCAGCAACGGGGAGGCATCCTTGGCAGGCTTCCATACCGACCACAGACCAGCCATGAACAGCATCTCGCCGTCGGCGCGGTGCAGGTAGAACGGCGTCTTGCGGGCCTTCTTCCCCGCTTCGGTGTCGGGGTTGGCCCGCCACTCGTAGTAGCCGTCCATCGGCACCAGGCAACGCTTGGATTTGGCGCTCGAGCGAAACGCCGGCGACGTGGTGACTTTGTCGGCTCGGGCGTTGATCAACTGCGGGCCCTTGGACTCCGGCGAGCCGTCGGATCCCGCCTTGACCCACGGCGGTACCAACCCCCAGCGCATCAGCCGCACTCGGCGGGTGGGTTCATCGTCGGGTTCGTCATGACGACGGACCACAGTGGTGATGGTCGTGGTGGGCGCGACGTTGTAGTTCGGGCCCGCAGATTCGGCCGAGCGGGCCTCGTTGATCGCCTGGATCTTTTCGGCCAGCGCCGCCGGATCTGTCGTCACCGCGAATCGTCCGCACATAGGTCCATGGTGCCCGGTAGGCCATGATGGAGCACGTGAACACCTGGGCCGCACCGCACACGCCGCGGCCGGTGTGCGCGACGGTGACGGTGCCGGGCTCGAAATCCCAGACCAACCGGGCATTGATACTTTCGGCGCTGGCCGCCACGAACGGGGGCGTCTCCACGATCAGCGGTGCGCTGCGCAGCCGCGACACCGATCTGATGATCGGCGCGCTGGGCGCGTTGGGCCTGCATGTCGAAGGGCCGGCTGCAGAGCTGACGGTCAGTGGGACGATCTCGCCGGCGGCCGACGCCCGGATCGACTGTGGCCTGGCGGGCACGGTGTTGCGGTTCGTCCCGCCGCTGGCGGCGCTGGGCGTCGCGGCGGTGACCTTCGACGGTGACGAGCAGGCCCGGGTCCGGCCGATCGCGCCGTTGCTGGACGCGCTGCGCGGCCTGGGCGTCGACATCGACGGCGACGGGTTGCCGTTCCGCGTGCAAGGCGGCGGATCGGTGACCGGCGGGGGCGTGGAAATCGACGCCTCGGCGTCGTCGCAGTTTGTATCCGGCCTACTGCTGTCCGGTGCGTCGTTCACCGACGGTCTGGTCGTGCAGCACACGGGTCCGCAACTGCCGTCAGCGCCGCACATCGCCATGACCGTGGCGATGCTGCGGCAAGCCGCCGTCGATGTCGACGACAGCACACCCAACCGTTGGCAAGTCCGACCGGGCGTGGTGGCGGCCGGGCACTGGCAGATCGAACCGGACCTGTCCAACGCCGTGCCGTTCATCGCGGCGGCCATCGTCAGCGCGGGCACGGTACGCATCACCGGTTGGCCGGCGGACAGCATCCAACCCGCCGATGCGATTCTGAGTATCCTGCGCCAGCTGAATGTGGTTGTCACACAATCAGATTCGTACCTCGAAGTGCGCGGCCCGCAATCCTATGGCGGGTTCGACGTGAACCTGCGCGACGTCGGTGAACTCACCCCGGCGGTGGCGGTACTCGCGGCGCTGGCCACCCCGGGGTCGGTGTCACGACTGACCGGCGTCGCCCACCTGCGCGGCCACGAAACCGACCGGCTTGCCGCACTGCGTACCGAGATCAACCGGCTGGGCGGCGATTGCACGGAAACCCCTGACGGCCTGGAGATCACCGCGACACCGCTGCGGCCGGGAACCTGGCAATCGTATGCCGATCACCGGATGGCCACTGCCGGCGCGATCGTGGGACTACGGGTCGCCGGAGTCGAGGTCGACGACATCGCCACCACCGCCAAGACGCTGCCCGATTTCCCACGGTTATGGACGAATATGGTTGGGGAGTCCAGCGGTTGAGGCCGGGCGACTACGACGAGTCCGACGTCAAGATCCGCTCGGGACGCGGTTCCCGACCGCGGACCAAGACTCGCCCCGAGCACGCCGACGCACAACCGGCGATGGTGGTCAGCGTCGACCGCGGCCGCTGGGGATGCGTGCTCGATGGCGACCCCGACCAACGGGTCACCGCGATGCGGGCACGGGAACTGGGCCGCACCCCTATCGTCGTCGGCGACGAAGTCGACGTGGTCGGCGATCTTTCCGGTCGGCCGGATACCTTGGCCCGCATCGTGCGGCGTGGGCCTCGGCGAACAGTGTTGCGGCGCACCGCCGATGACACCGATCCCACCGAACGCGTCGTCGTCGCCAATGCAGATCAGCTGCTGATCGTGGTGGCGCTGGCCGACCCGCCGCCCCGCACCGGCCTGGTCGATCGAACGCTGATCGCGGCCTATGCCGGCGGGCTGACCCCGATCCTGTGCCTGACCAAGACCGATCTCGCGCCCGCCGCCCCGTTCGCCGAGCAGTTCGCCGACCTCGAGCTCACCGTGATCAGCGCGGGCCGCGACGACCCGCTGGACGTTGTCGCGCACCTACTGGTCGGCAAAATCACAGTGCTGCTTGGTCATTCCGGGGTGGGCAAATCGACCTTGGTGAATCGTCTTGTGCCGGAAGCAGATCGAGCGGTCGGTGAGGTGACCGATATCGGCAGAGGTCGGCACACCTCGACGCAATCGGTGGCGCTGCCGTTCAGCGACTCGGGGTGGGTGATCGACACGCCCGGGATCCGCTCGTTCGGGCTGGCCCACATCCAGCCCGACGACGTGATGTTGGCCTTTTCCGACCTGGCCGAGGCGATCGAAGACTGCCCGCGCGGCTGCGGGCATATGGGCCCACCGGCCGATCCCGAATGCGCCCTGGACACCCTGACGGGCTCGGCCGTCCGTCGCGTCGCCGCGGCACGACGGCTGCTGGCCGCACTGCGGGAGGGCTGACCGTCAGCTCTCGGCCTGCGACCGAACCTGTTCGAGGTTCGCCTGCATGTTCTGCTGCCATTCGGCAAGGCGCCGGGAGACGATCCTGGCCTCCTTCTCCGGTTGCGCGACGATCGCCGGTGTAAGCCCCGACGGCCCGGGCCCCATCCGGCCCCACTGCCGGACCAGCACACCGTCGCTGGCGGGCTCGACCTCGAACGCCCAGGTCGCGCTGACACCGTCGGGTCCGATGACGTTGTACACCCAACGGCGCTGGTCCTCGACTTCGACGACCTCGCACACGGTCGCCCAATCACCGAACGCCTCATGCTTGTTGCGGCCGCGGAACCGTGCACCGACTTCAACCGCGTCGGCCCCATCAAGCCACTCGACGGCCTCTAGCTCCGCGGAGCATCGCGCCGGCAGCCCGATATCCGTCACCAGGTCCCATGCCGTGCGCGCATCACACCGAACACGCTGTGTCACTTCGACTGTGGGTAGATCGCGATAGCGCATGGTTCGTCCTTCTCGCTGCCCGCCGGTGCGGGTGTCATCCCTATTGCATTAGTGGCTAGCATGCCATCCATGAAGGTCGGCGCCATGATCGAACCCCGCTTGCCGGGCGCGGCGGAGTTCGCGGTGGCCGCCGAGCACATCGGTGTCTCGTCGTTGTGGGTGCCCGAGGTCTGGGGTTACGACGCGCTGACCGGCCTGGCCTACCTGGCCGCCAAGACGTCGTCGGTGAAGCTGGGAACCTTCGTCGTGCAGTTGGGTTCGCGCAGCCCGGCGCTGTTGGCGACGTCGGCGCTGAGCCTGCAAGAGCTTTCCACGGGCCGCTTCATATTGGGCATCGGCACCTCGGGGCCGCGGGTGATGGAGGGCTGGCACGGCGTCCGGTTCCGCAAACCGGTGCAGACCACGCGGGAGACCATCGAGATCATCCGCACGGTCAGCCGCGGTGAGCGGCTCGAGCACGCCGGCGAGGTCTACCCGCTGCCGCTGCCGGACAGTCGCGGCGCCGCGCTGCGCCCCATGGTCCGGCCCGATCACGTCCCGGTCTACGTGGCGGCGATGGGCCCGCAGAACCTGCGACTGACCGGTGAGATGGCCGACGGCTGGCTCGGCAACGCCTTTATCCCCGAAGCCGCGGAGGTGTTCTTCGGCCCGCTGCGCGAAGGCGCGCAGCAGGCCGGCCGCGCCCTCGACGACCTTGACCTGGTCGCCCCCGTCGCCGTCGAGTTCCACGACGATCAAGCCGCCGCCGACGCCGCGGCACGCCGGCACGCCGACGGCTACGCGTTCACCATCGGCGCCATGGGCGCGCGCGGTACGACCGGCAAGAATTTCTACAACGACGCGTTCACGCGGCTGGGCTACGGGGCAGAAGTCGAGACCGTCGCCGGACTGTGGCAGGCGGGCCGGCAGGACGAGGCGCGCAGCGCGGTGCCACTGGACCTCGGCCGTCTGACGAATCTGCTTGGCACACCCGACGGCATTGCCGAGCGGGTAAGCCGCTACCGCGCGGCGGGCATCACGACGCTACTGGCGAAACTCGACGGCGACCTCGAGCAGCAGCTGGCCACGTTGCAACGGCTGGTTGCCATCGCCCAGGCAGCCTGAGCGGAGTACCTACGCCGCGGCGCGGCGGGCCCGCTTGTCGCGGCGCCACCCTCGCACCGTGGCAATCGCGGTCTTCAAGCCGCGGCGGCGTCCGGTGGCCGGATCGGTGCCGGCGAAATCGTCGTCCAGCACGGCGAACATCGATTCGCTGCGGGTCTCCGGCGCATTGTCGGCGGTGTCGCGCAGATACTTGTCCGGCAGCGACAGCTTGGCGATGGTCCGCCATGTCTTGCCGTATTGCACCAGGAAAGAGCCTGTGGTGTAAGGCAAGTCGTACTAGTCGCACAACTCGCGCACCCACACAGCGATCTCGGCGTACCGGTTGCTCGGCAGATCCGGGAACAGGTGGTGTTCGATCTGGTGGGACAGATTCCCACTCATGAACCGCAGTGCCGGGCCTGCATCGAAGTTGGCGCTGCCCAGCATCTGGCGCAGATACCACTGCCCCTTCGTCTCGCCGATCATGTCGGTCTTGGTGAATTTCTCTGCGCCGTCCGGGAAGTGGCCGCAGAAGATCACCGCGTTGGCCTTCAGCGTCGACTTGAACGTGGCGCCGGGTGACAGCGCGGTCAGCGCCGGGAACGCCACATAGTCCTTGAACACCTGGCGACCGGCCTTGGCCAGGAACTCGTCGACCCGCTGCCGGGCGTCATCGTTCTCCATACGCCTCATGACGATCTTGCCGACCTCCACGTGCTGCAGGCCGACGCCCCATTCGAAACCGACCGCAAGCAGGGTGTTCAACAGCAGGTTGAGCAGGTTGAAGCGCTTCCAGGGCTGGTCGCGGGTCACCCGCAGCATGCCGTAGCCGACGTCGTCGTCCATGCCGAGGATGTTGGTGTACTTGTGGTGCACGAAATTGTGGGTGTAACGCCAGTGCTTGGACGCGCCGCTCATGTCCCACTCCCACGACGAGGAGTGAATCTCGGGGTCGTTCATCCAGTCCCACTGGCCGTGCATGACGTTGTGGCCGATCTCCATGTTCTCGACGATCTTGGCCACGCCAAGGGTCACGGTCCCCGCCCACCAGGCTGACCGGCGTGAGCTGAAGGCCAGCAGCAGTCGACCCGCGACCTCCAGTGCACGCTGCGCGGCGATGGTGCGGTGAATGTAGCGGGCATCGCGCTCGCCACGGGAATCTTCGATGTCCTGGCGGATGGCATCCAGCTCGATGCCCAGGTTTTCGATGTCGGCGTCCGTCAGATGTGCGAAGACATCGAGGTCGGTGATCGCCATCGTGTTTTTGCCTTCCAGCAGACTGCAGTTCGTGACCTACGCTATCGTAACCTACGAAAGCGTAGGTTACCAGTCAGTAACATCTAGACGTCGAGTGTGCAATCGCCTGAAGCAGCGGAAATGCAAGTTTGCACGCGGGTCCCAGGCTCATGATCGACGCCGTTTCGCAAGTCGCGTACGTGGCCTTCAACCAGGGTAACCACGCACGACTGACAGATACCCATCCGGCACCCGAACGGCATCTGCACACCCAGCTGCTCGCCGGCGTCCATCAGCGACGTCGCCGCGTCGGCTGCGGTGCTTTTTCCGCTTTTGGCGAACGTCACCGTCCCACCTTCTCCGGCCGGCGCCGGGCGCGACACCGCGAAGCGCTCGAGGTGCAGGTGGTCCGTGAGATGAGCCGCCGACCACGCTTGCTCGGCCGCGTTGAGCATGGCTTCGGGCCCACACGCCCAGGTCTGCCGATCGCGCCAATCCGGTACCTCGGTGTCGAGGCGGGAGAGATCGAGCCGCCCCTGATCGCGCGTCGCGCGCACCTGCAGCCGGTATCCCGGATGATCGCGGGCCAGCCGCTCGAGCTCCGCACCGAACATCACGTCGGCGGCGGTCGGCGCGGAATGCAGGTGGATCACGTCGGTGATCTGATCGCGACGGACCAGCGTGCGCAACATCGACATCACCGGCGTGATGCCCGAACCGGCGGTGACGAACAAGACGGCCGGCGGCGCCGGATCGGGCAGTACGAAATTGCCCCGCGGCGCGGCCAGTCGCACGATCGTCCCGGGCTGCACACCGTCGACCAGGTGGGCGGACAGGAAGCCTTCGGGCATCGCTTTAACCGTGATGGTGACCGTCCGCGCACCGCGGTGCGGACTGGACGTCAACGAATACGAGCGCCACCGCCAGCGACCGTCGAGGAGCAGTCCGATGGCCAGGTATTGGCCCGGCTCGTAGTCCAAGCTGAAGCCCCAGCCCGGCTTGATGACCAGCGTCGCGGAGTCGCGGGTCTCCCGCCGCACCTCCAGGATGCGGCCCCGTAATTCCCGCGCCGACCACAGCGGATTGGCAAGGCGCAGATAGTCGTCGGGCAGCAGCGGCGTGGTGATGCGGTGGGCGAGTTTGCGCAGCGCATACCAGCCGGGATGGGTGTCCACTCCGGCAAGCGTAATGGGCACGGTGTCTTTGACTCCCGCGGTGATCCCCGCGATCT
>DASQSQ010000029.1:0-2566 GCA_035642315.1 Mycobacterium sp. | reverse complement strand
AAACGCCGACTGGACGGGAGCGCTCCAGCGTCGCCTTCACCTCGAAGGCCATTTTCTTGCCGGCAACTCGACGGCGATGGGTCATTTTGCTGAGGTTCATCCTGGCCAATTGCCAGGCCGCCACCCCGGACGGCTCAGCGTGCAGGAAGTAATGCAGCACCACGCCGTCCAGCGATGGTTCCAACCAGATTTCCATGGTGCCGGTGAGCGGTCCGGTCACCGACCAACGCACTCCTTTATCGGCGCGATCCTCGATGACCTGCAGACGCAGATCGGGCCACCACCGTCGCCAGCTGGCCGGATCGCCGACGGCAGCGCCGACGCGTGCGGGGTCGGCGGCGACGAAGGTCTCGTCGGCGATTTGAACGCTGTGCACGGCCCCTAGCTTCACATATCGCACTCGTAGCCGCATAGTCGTCCCGGCTCGTCCCGGCCCGCATCGTCGCCGGACTAGGCCCGATGGTCCGGCTCCTCAGCCGCCCGCCCCGGCCCGCATCGTCGCCGGACTAGGCTGAATCCAGCTGTTAGCCCGGCCACACCGGCGAAATAACTCAAGCGAGGTCAGAAGAGTGCGTGAATTCAGCGTTCCCGCCCCGTTCACGGTGGGCGAGCACGACAACATCGTCGCCGCAGTGTTCGAGCACGAGCGCGACGAGCCCGACACGGTAATCTTCCAGCGCCTGGTCGACGGCGCCTGGACCGACGTCACAAGTGCCGCCGCTGCCGCCCAAATTCGCTCGGCCGCATTGGGTTTGATCGCGCAAGGGGTGAAGGCCGGCGACCGAGTGGTGATCTTTTCGGCCACCCGATACGAGTGGGCGATCCTCGATCTGGCGATCCTGTCGGTAGGCGCGGTCACCGTCCCCATCTACGAAACATCGTCGGCCGAGCAGGTGCGCTGGGTGCTGACAGACTCCGGGGCGGTGGTGGCGTTCGCCGAAACCGACGCCCACGCGACGATGGTCACTGAGCTCACCGCCGACCTGCCCGAGCTGCGGCGCGTGCTGCAAATCGAGGGTTCGGGTCCCGGCGCCCTCGAGCAACTCGAGCAGGATGGCGCGTCGGTCGATCCCGCCGAGCTGACCGCCCGCCTCGAGGCGTTGCGCAGCGAAGATCCGGCGACGCTGATCTACACCTCGGGCACCACCGGGCGCCCGAAGGGCTGCCAGCTGACCCATTCGAACCTGGTCTACGAAACCCGCGGCGCGAAGACAGTTCTCCCGACGCTGCTGCGCGAGGGCGAGCGGTTGCTGGTGTTCCTGCCATTGGCGCACGTGCTGGCCCGCGCGCTGACGTTGTGCGCCTTCCACAACAAGGTTGTCGTCGGATTCACCAGTGACATCAAGAATCTGGTGCCGATGTTCGGAGTGTTCAAGCCGACGGTGGTGGTGTCGGTGCCGCGCGTGTTCGAGAAGGTATACAACACCGCCGCGCAGAACGCCGCCAACGACGGCAAGGGCCGCATCTTCGAGATCGCCGCGCAGACCGCGGTCGACTGGAGCGAGGCGTCCGATCGCGGTGGCCCCGGACTGCTGCTGCGGGCCAAGCACGCGCTGTTCGATCGGCTGGTGTACCACAAGCTGCGCGCGGCGCTCGGTGGTGACTGCCGCGCGTCGGTCTCGGGCGGCGCGCCGCTGGGTGCACGGCTGGGCCACTTCTACCGTGGCGTCGGTCTGACCGTCTACGAGGGCTACGGGCTGACCGAGACCAGCGCGGCGATCACCGTCAACCAGGTAGGTGCACTCAAAGTCGGTACCGTCGGAAAACTGTTGCCGGGCAACAGCATGCGCATCGCCGACGACGGCGAGTTGTTGATGCGGGGCGGCGTGGTGTTCCACGGCTACTGGCACAACGAGCAAGCCACCAGCGAAGCGATGGAAGACGGCTGGTTCAAGACCGGTGACCTGGGCGCGGTCGACGACGACGGGTTCCTGACGATCACCGGCCGCAAGAAGGAGATCATCGTCACCGCAGGAGGAAAAAACGTCGCGCCAGCGGTACTGGAGGACCAACTACGGGCGAATCCGCTGATCAGTCAGGCGATGGTCGTCGGCGATGCCCGACCATTCATCGGGGCCCTGATCACCATCGACCCCGAAGCGTTCGATGGCTGGAAGCAGCGCAACAGCAAGCCCGCCGGAGCATCGGTGAGCGATTTGGACACCGACCCCGACCTTGTCGCGGAGGTGGACGCGGCCGTCAAACAGGCCAATTTGGCGGTGTCGCATGCGGAATCGATCCGCAAATTCCGCATCCTGCCGGTCGATTTCACCGAGGACACCGGCGAACTCACCCCGACGATGAAGGTCAAGCGCAAGGTCGTGGCCGAAAAGTTCGCTCACGACATCGACGCGATTTACGCCACCGGCTAGCCGCGTATCAGCTCGGACATCCGGGCGGCCAACGTATCCCATCGCCACTGCGCCGTGATCCAATCCCGGCCGGCGGCACCCATTATGGCCGCCCGGTCGGGGTCAGCCAGCAACTCGGTAACAGCATCGGCGATCTGGCCCAAGGAACGACCGTCGACCACCAGCCCAGTCTTGTTGTGCTGCACAGTTTCCGG
>DASQSQ010000028.1:0-3643 GCA_035642315.1 Mycobacterium sp. | reverse complement strand
GGTTGTCTCGCAAGGAGAAGCACCGACCACGCCGGACGAGGTCGCGGTGTCGAGCACGCTGGGCCGTCACCTTGGTGACGATCTGCAGGTCGGTGCGCACACATTGCGGATCGTCGGCATTGTGCCCAATTCCACCGCACTCGCGAAGACGCCCAACATCTTCCTGACAACCGAGGGTCTACAGCAGCTGGCATATAACGGGCAGCCGATGGTCACCTCGATCGGGATCGTCGGCACACCTCAGCAGGTCCCCGAGGGTTACCAAGCCCTTGATCGTGCCGCTGGTGTCACCGACCTCCTGCGACCAATGAAGGTGGCGGGCAGCGCGATCACAATGATCGCCGTATTGCTGTGGATCGTGGCGGTGCTGATCGTCGGGTCAGTGGTGTACCTTTCGGCGCTCGAGCGCATGCGCGACTTCGCGGTGTTCAAGGCGATCGGCGTGCCGACGCGGTCGGTGCTGGCGGGGCTCGCGCTGCAGGCCGTCGCCGTCGCACTGCTCTCCGCGGCAGTCGGCGCCATCCTTACCCAAGTATTGGCGCCGCTGTTCCCGATGACGGTCGTGGTGCCGATGAATGCCTACCTGGCGCTACCGGCGATCGCCGTCGCGATCGGTCTGCTGGCCAGCGTCGCCGGGCTACGGCGCGCGGTGGCGGTCGATCCCGCGCTCGCGTTCGGAGGTCCTTGAGCGGTGGGCGATCTCAGCATCCAGGACCTCGTCGTCGAATACTCCAGCGGCGGGTACGCGGTCCGGCCGATCAATGGCTTGAACCTCGACGTGCCCGCCGGCTCGCTGGTGATCCTGCTCGGGCCCAGCGGCTGCGGGAAGACAACGTTGCTGTCGTGCCTCGGCGGCATCCTGCGGCCGAAGAGCGGTGCGATCATGTTCGGTGGCGTCGATGTCACGACGCTCGACGGCCATGGGCTGGCCAAGTATCGGCGCGACAACGTCGGCATCGTCTTCCAGGCCTTCAACCTGGTGCCGAGCCTCACCGCCCTTGAGAACGTGATGGTCCCGCTGCGCGCGGCCGGCAGATCACGTGCGGCCTCGCGTGAGCGTGCCGAAGAACTTCTGGCGCGTGTCAATCTCGCGGAACGGATGAAACACCGGCCGGGTGACCTCAGCGGCGGGCAGCAGCAGCGCGTCGCGGTCGCCCGGGCGATCGCGCTGGAGCCGCCGTTGATCCTGGCCGACGAGCCGACCGCCCACCTCGACTTCATCCAGGTGGAGGAGGTGCTGCGGCTGATTCGCTCGCTCGCCTCGGGCGAGCGCGTGGTGGTGGTCGCGACCCACGACAGCCGGATACTGCCGATGGCTGATCACGTCGTTGAGATGGTACCCACGCTGGCGTCGGCGAATCGGCCACCCGAAACCGTTCATCTGAAGGCCGGCGAGGTGCTCTTCGAACAGTGCACGATGGGCGAGCTGATCTACGTCGTCTCCGACGGAGAGTTCGATATTGTGCGCGAATTAGCCGACGGCGGTGAGGAATTGGTGAAGGTTGCCGGGGTCGGCGACTACTTCGGCGAGATCGGCGTGCTGTTCAACCTGCCGCGGTCGGCGACCGTGCGGGCCCGAACCGACGCGACGGCCGTCGGCTACACGGCGCAGGCGTTCCGCGAGCGACTCGGCGTGAAGGGTCTGAGCGACCTGATCGAGCGCCGCGAACTCGCCATCGACTGACACGACCGGCGGCCGACAGACCCGACGGATATAAAGAAGAGCATGGCTCTCACGTTTCAGGACGTCATCAAGTCCAAGTACCTGCTGCTGACCACCTTCACCAAGGACGGCCGGCCCAAGCCGACAGCGATCTGGGGTGTGCCCGAGGGCGGCAAACTGCTGGTGATCACCGACGACGGCTCGTGGAAGACCAAGCGGATTAAAAACACCCCCCGGGTGACGATCGCCAAGAGCGGAGCGCTGGGTAAGCCCAAGAGCGACGAGGTCGAGGGGGTCGCACGGGTGCTGCCGAAGTCTGAAACGCGGCGGGTCTACAACGCGGTGCTTAAGCGGTACTGGTATCACGCCCCGTGGTTCTACGCGCACTCGATCGTGCGGGGCGGAATCGACAAGGTCCACGTCGGGCTGGAAATCGAGCCCGCCGGCTAGCGACGATACAGATGTCTAGGGAGGCTAAGCACAGCCTTTACGAAAGCGTTATAGTAGCCGCATGCGTCTTTCCCGTCTGAGCACTGCCGTCCGCGTCGGCGTCGCCGTGTTCGCCCTCGGTGCCGCCGCCACTGCGTTCCCCCGGGTCGCCACGGCCGATCCGTTCGCGCCGTGCGCCGGGTGCTCGTCCAACGATTCCACGGAGGACTTCCCGATACCTCGGAGAATGATCGCGACAACCTGTACCGCTGAACAAATCATGGCTGCTGCACGCGATTTTGAACCGGTGTACTACCAGCGGTACATGACTGACTACGACAATCACCCGAATGTCCAGCAGGCAACTCAGGACAAGGTGCACTGGTTCTACTCGCTGTCGCCGGCGGACCGCCGGGCCTATTCGGCTAACTTTTATGCGCCGCAGATCGATCCGCTGAATTTGGCCTGGCCTAACCACATGAAGCTCTTCTTCAACAACAAGGGCGTGGTCGCCAAGGAAACAGAGAACTGCGCCAACTATCCGGCCGGCGACATGTCGGTGTGGAACTGGTAGGTCTCTATCGCGGCTCGGCCATCAGGCCGACGCAGGTCGCCGTGATCAGCCGCGTCAGCGCGGACGTGAAGTCGATGTTCCAGTCCGGTGGCAAGTCGGTGGCCTTGGCCTCCGCATAGGCTTCGGCGAGCTTTTTCGGCGGGTTAGCGGCCTGCCACAGCGGCGCAGCCAGCGAGTAGGCGGCGAGAATGACGTCGTACGCACCCGCACGCCCCAGCCCCGGCAACGCCTCCTCGATCGCATCGGCGAGCGACGTCACCGCCGCGGTACTGATCTGCTTGACCTCGAGAACCCGGTCGATTTCCACCTCATGCTCGAGGTGAAGACGCAGGTTGGCGAGTAGATCGCAGAAAAGTGGGTCGGCGGCCAGACTGTCGGCTAACGCCTCAGCGACCCGCGACGGCGACATCGGACCGGGCTCGCGCAGCTTCGCACACACCGTGTTCGACCACCGCACCCACCCTTCGGCGGCCAGATGAAGCAGCACCTCTTTGTGCGAGGTGAAGTAGCGGCGCACCGCGGAATAGTGCACGCCGGCGCGCCTGGCGACGTCGGTCAACGTGACCGACGCGACGCCGGACTCCAGCGCCAGCGAGCGGGCGGCCTCTACCAACGCTGCGGCACGTTGGCGCTTCTTGTCCTCGGTGCGGGCGCGCTGGAAGGTGAGCGGCGGCACCGCGCGAGAATAGCGCACGTCAGCGCATTGCGGGTGGGCGTCGAACCCGGTAGCGTCCGTTTGCGCACGTAGAGTGCGTTACGGAAGCGTCGTGCCACAGTGCGGTGACGAGCTGTTGGAAAGGAGTCAACAATCCGGGCCGACGGCATGGTTTACTCGTCAGAGTTCGGTGGTGCCTTCTCGCTGCCGCCGCTCGGTCGAGGTGACTGTTACGCAGACGCCCTGAGACGCCCCGCCGCGTTCGATGTACCGATGGGTGGCGTGGCAGGTGGGATGTCGCCGACCAGAATGAGCGCAACAG
>DASQSQ010000027.1:0-4104 GCA_035642315.1 Mycobacterium sp. | reverse complement strand
GACGTATACCAGTGGTGGGCGGGGCTGTGCTATGAGTTGCTCGCCCCCCAGCCGGCCACTTATACCGAGGACAGCTCGCGACGTGCTACGCGTGGCCTGATTGCTTTTTCAGCTGATCACCCTATTCGCCGAATGTTGGTGCCCGACGATTTCGTATTCGTGAACCGGATGTTCCTCAGCATCAACACGATATGCGGTGTGCTGGGGGCCACCGTTCACGTCCGGGCGCTGGCCGACGACATGGACGGCGTCGCCGAGCCGACCACGCCGCTAGGCAAAGCGCACGACGCCTGGGTCCGTGAGCGTGGCCTGCCCTATGGATTGGATCTTCATGACCACTCCTAGGGATGACTGGGTGCCGCGGGGCCGGGTTCGTCGCACCATGCCGTTGGCCGGGTTCACCGCGCGCGCCGCGGGCGGACGGATTGTGGCCGGCTTGCGGGAAAAAACCGGCAACGCAGGCGCGGTAGACCGCTTTCATGAGCGCACCGCGCAACGGTATGCCGAACTGCTGGGGCACTCCAAGGGCGTGCTGATGAAGGCCGGCCAGATCTTCTCGATGGTTGACCCCGGCGCGGTCGGCAACGGCGAACTGTCGCCCTACCAAAAGGCGCTCACCCGGCTGCAGGCCGATGCGCCACCGATGGACCCACAGCTGGCCAAAGACGTCCTGCAAGCCGACTTGGGACGGCCCGTCGAGCAACTCTTCGCCGAGTTCAGCGACGAGCCGATGGCCGCGGCCTCCATCGGGCAGGTCCACCACGCGGTGCTGCACGACGGCCGAGAAGTCGCCGTGAAAATCCAGTATCCCGGTGCGGCAGAAGCGATCCGCGACGATCTGGCCAACACCGAACTGCTGACCACGTTCTATCGATTCGCGGCTTCGACATCCGGCACCACAATCCCCGATCTGCGGTCTGCTACGCGAGAGATCGCCGCTCGCATCTCCGAAGAAATCGACTACCGCCACGAAGCCGCCAACATCACCGCATTCAGCCGGCTCTACCGTGACCATCCGTTCATCCACATCCCCGAGGTAATCCACGAGGCGTCCGGCGATCGGGTGCTGACCATGTCCTATCTCGACGGAATGGACTGGGCCACAGCCCAACAAGCCGACCAGGACCTCAAGAACACCTGGGCCGAGGTGATCTGGCGATTCGTCGCGGGATCCTACCGGCACGGCGACCTCTTTCACGCCGATCCACACCCCGGCAACTACCGCTTCCGTCCCGACGGGCAGGTCGGTTTCCTCGACTTCGGCTGCGTGAAGGTCCTGCCCGAGCAGGTGCGCCGTGACGTGATCAAACTCGCTCGTGCAGCACTCGAGGGACGCAAGCAGGACATGCGGGAGCTGATGGTGGCAATCGGGTTCTTCACAACCGATTCCACCATCACCACCGAGGAGGCATACCAGTGGTACGCCGAAATCTTCTATGAAGTGCTGGCACCCCAGCCGGTCACCTACCTGCCAGACACCGCAGGGCGAGCCATCCGCACCCTGGTCGATTTTCGCTCACCCGATCACGTGGTTCGGCGTATGTCGATCCCCGAGGATTTAGTGTTCACCACCCGGATCAACCTCAGCGTCAACACAATATGCGCGGCCCTGCAGGGGACCGTGCACGTCCGCGCGATGGTCGACGACCTTGACGGGGTAGCCGAGCCGATCACACGACTGGGCAAACAGCACGTCGCCTGGGCGCGCCAGCGCGGCCTGCCGTTCGGACTGGAGCATCATGAGCACTTCTAAAACCGCAGCGGCCCCCCGCCTTCCGTGGGATCCCGCAGACCCTTTCTCGTTTTATGAAAAGCGCCGTCGCGACGGCGAAGTGGTGTGGGACAACACCGCGCAGGCCTGGCTGGTTCTCGGCTATCACGCCGCCCGGCAAGTGCTGGGCGAGCCGGGATGGACCAGCGATCCCCGGGTCAACCCGGACTCACGCGCCGCCGTTGATCCCCTGGGTTCGGAAATGGTCGATCGGTCCATGCTGCTTACCGATGGAGCCAACCACCGGCGGCTGCGCGACGCAGTCCGTGACGTGTTCACACCCTCGTTCATCGACGGCCTCACCGACGGTGTCCAAACCATCGCCGAAGCAGTGATCGACTATCCGACCGCAGGCACGCCATTCGACTTCATGGCCGAGATCGCCCTGCCGCTTCCACTGACCGTGGCAGCCGAGTGGTTGGGGCTCGATCCCGACAACGCCGAACTACTGCGCGCGGAGTCGCCGGCGATTATCCGGATGCTCGGCGCGTTGGCCGGCTCCGACGAAATCAACGCCGGCGCTGCGGCGTTCGCGACTTTGATCGCCGAGTTCTTGTCGCTGGCCGCCGACCGCAGGGCTCACCCCGGCGAGGACCTCCTCAGTTTTATCGCCGCCGACCCAGAGCTGGAACTCGATGACGTCGTCATCACCGCAATCCTTATCGCCGTTGCCGGCCATGAGACCACCGCGAATCTGTTGGGCGCAGCGATCGTTCGGCTCCTGCAACCGAGCGCGGACGGCTCCCGGTTGATCGACACACTCGACACGGCCGACCCGTCATTGCTCAACGAACTGCTGAGGCTCGACGGGCCCGTGCAGGCAACCGCCCGCACCGCGACCCAGGATCAGCTCGTCGGCGGCGCCGAAATTGCCACCGGCGAACAGGTTCTCATAGTCATCGCTGCCGCCAATCGCGATCCAGCCATCTTCGACAACCCCGAAGAGTTCCGGTTGGATCGCTCCGGTCCTGCACCCTTGACGTTTGGTTATGGCGCCCACTATTGCCTCGGAGCAGCACTGGCTCGACTGGAATTCACACTGGCGTTGCCCAAGATCCTCGCACGCAGACCCCGACTGGCCGACACGGTCACCTGGCGCGAAACCCCAGCAATCCGTGGGCCGCTGAGCGCTGGAATCATTTTCGATCGTTAACCGGCGCTTCCGCCCGCGACTCGTTCATTTTTGACAACAGCTTCACGACGGCGTGCAGTTCACGTTCCGGCGTCTCATCGAGCAGAGCCGCCATGCGATCGTTGATCTCCCCATACAAGGCCTGCATCTTCTTGACTTTCGTGGCGTTCAAATGCACCAGAACGCTGCGGCGGTCGCTTGGGTTTGGCTCGCGCTTGAGATAGCCGCCTTTCTCCAGCCGGTCGAGCATCACCGTGACGCCGCCGGTGGTCAGCCCGGTGAAGCGGGCCAGCTCGCCCGGCGTCGACGGGCCCATCAGCTCGAGTGCGTTGATGCACTGCATATCGCTGAGGCGCAAGCCCACTCGGTCGGCAATCTGCTGGTTGTAGAGAATGCTTCCCGCGATGAACTGCCGCAGGCAGCCGATCACCGCCTCGTGCAACCGGGCGCGGTCTGACCTTGACACTGGCTTCAATCCGCCTATTCTCGGACTATCTTATTCAATCAGATACTTATTCACTGAGGAAAGGATAACCCCAGCATGACGGCCGCAACGATCAAAGGGTACCGGGGATTGGGGATGGAGGGCGCCGTCGCGCGCTGGTATGACAAGAGCACTCGCAAGGACATGGAGCGCTTCCGCGGCCTGGCCGCGCGGCTGCGCACCGTGTTGCCGCAGGGCGGAGACGTGCTGGAAATTGCGCCGGGCCCCGGCTTCTGCGCGATTGAAATGGCCAAGGGCGGGGCGTATCGCGTGACCGGGCTCGACGTCAGCCGGACGATGGTGGAGCTGGCGCGCAGGAATGCCGCCGAGGCCGGCGTCAAGGTCGACTTCCGGCAAGGCAATGCATCGGCGATGCCCTTCGCAGACAACAGCTTCGACCTGCTGGCATGCAGCGCGGCGTTCAAGAACTTCTCCCAGCCGCACACTGCACTTGAGGAGATGCACCGCGTACTACGTCCCGGCGGCACGGCGCTGGTCGTGGACTTGCGCAAGGACGTGCCGATGTCCGAAATCAGGAAGTACTTCAGCTCGATCGGGCTGAGCACGATCAACCTCTGGCTGTCCCTCGCCGCGTTTCGGTTCATGCTGCTCAAACGGGCTTATACGCAAGGACAATTCGAGCGAATGCTGGCAGATATCCCGTTCCGGAGCAAGGAGATTCGACTCGTCGACATTGGCGTCGAACTCTGGCTGCAA
>DASQSQ010000026.1:0-9417 GCA_035642315.1 Mycobacterium sp. | reverse complement strand
ATGGGGTATTCGCAGGTCCAGGACCTGGCAGTGGCGCTTAGACGCGCAAAAGCGTCGGTAACGCCAGTGCCGAATCGAGCGCAAGAGCGCAGAACACCACCGCGAGGTAGTTGTTCGACTGCAGGAACAATCGCAGCGGCTTGACCGGTTCTCCCCGTCGCACGCCGGAGTAGAGCTGGTGGGCCATTGCCAAGAACCACACCCCGGCCGCCGCGGCCACCGCGGTGTAAAGCCACCCGGCTGCCAGCGCCAGCGCCAACGTCGCAGCCACCGTCAGCCAGGTGTAGATCAGGATTTGCTTGGTGACCTGGCGCTCGGTGGCGACGGCCGGCAGCATCGGCACACCGGCCGCTTTGTAGTCGTCTTTGTAGCGCATGGCGAGCGCCCAGGTGTGCGGCGGCGTCCAGAAGAAGATGATCGCGAACATCACCAGCGCCAGCCAACCGATCGTGCCAGTGACAGCCGACCAGGCGATCATCACCGGCATGCAGCCGGCCGCCCCGCCCCAGACCACATTCTGCGAGGTCCGGCGCTTGAGTAACAGGGTGTAGACGAAAACGTAAAACGCGATCGTCGCCATCGCCAGCAGCCCCGACAGCAGATTGGTTGTCCACCACAACCAGAAGAACGAGGCGACGCTCAATACCAACCCGAACACCAGCGCGTGCCTGGTCGGCACCGCGGCCCGCGCCAGCGGTCGTCGCGCGGTCCGCTTCATCATCTTGTCGATGTCGGCGTCGGCCACACAGTTCAGCGTGTTGGCGCCGCGGGCGGCCAGCATCCCGCCGATCAGGGTGTTGAGGATCAGCAGCGGGTTCACCGTGCCGCGGTGGGCGAGCAACATCGCCGGAATCGCGGTGACCAGCAACAGCTCAATGACCCGCGGCTTGGTCAACGCCAGATAAGCCAGCAAGGTGGTGCTGACTCGACTCGGCGCAACGCGCTCGCGAATGCTCACGCAAGGACTCCTCGGATCACAGCAGCGCGCAGCTTCTACTACAGGCGATGGTAGACCGCGGGCTGTCCCCGCTCCTAGTCCAGGGTCGACTCACAATAATTTGCCGGGAGTTCACGTGCTACTGGACCTGCACCGACGTAGGTTCCCGCACTAGGGTGGAGAACAATCATTGTGTCGACCCGAGGACCACGTTTGTGACCACACTCGAAGACGTCTCGACTCTTACCCAACCGCACCACCCCGACGACTGGACCGACATCGATTCGGCCGCGGTCGACACCATCCGGGTGCTGGCCGCCGACGCGGTCCAGAAGACCGGCAATGGCCATCCCGGGACGGCGATGAGCCTTGCCCCGCTGGCCTACACGTTGTTCCAACGGGTGATGCGGCATGACCCTAGCGACACCCACTGGCTGGGCCGCGACCGGTTCGTGCTGTCCTGCGGGCATAGCAGCCTGACCCTCTACATCCAGCTCTATCTCGGCGGTTTCGGTCTGGAGCTCTCGGACATCGAGTCGCTGCGCACGTGGGGCTCCAGGACTCCCGGGCATCCGGAGTTCCGGCACACCCCAGGTGTTGAGATGACCACCGGTCCTCTCGGCCAAGGCCTGGCATCGGCGGTCGGCATGGCGATGGCGTCCCGCTATGAGCGCGGCTTGTTCGACCCGGACGCCGCACCCGGAACCAGCCCGTTCGACCACTTCATTTATGTGTTCGCTTCGGACGGCGACATCGAGGAAGGCGTGACATCGGAAGCGTCGTCGTTGGCCGGGGTTCAGCAGCTCGGCAATCTGATCGTGTTTTACGACCACAATGAGATCTCGATCGAGGACGACACCAAGATCGCACTGGATGAGGACACCGCTGCCCGGTATGAGGCATACGGCTGGCACGTGCAGCGCGTCGAGGGCGGCGAGAACGTGGTCGGTATCCAGGAGGCCATCGCCAACGCCAAGGCCGTCACCGACCGGCCGTCGTTCATCTCGCTGCGCACGATCATCGGCTATCCGGCACCGAATGCGATGAACACCGGGAAGGCGCACGGCGCGGCCCTCGGCGACGAGGAAGTCGCGGCCGTCAAGAAGATCCTCGGCTTCGATCCGGACAAGACGTTCGAGGTGCGCGACGAGGTGCTTGCGCACACCCGCAAGCTGGTGGAGCGGGGCAAGGAAGCGCACGAAAAGTGGCGTCCCGAATTCGAAGCGTGGGCGCAGCGCGAACCCGAACGCAAGGCGCTGCTGGACCGGCTGACCGCCCAAAAGCTGCCCGACGGGTGGGACGCCGACATCCCGCACTGGGAGCCGGGCGACAAGGCGCTGGCGACCCGCGCCGCGTCCGGCAAGGTGCTCAACGCGGTGGGCCCGAAGCTTCCCGAGTTGTGGGGCGGCTCGGCCGACTTGGCGGGCAGCAACAACACCACCATGGATAACGTGAAATCATTTGGCCCGCCGTCGATTTCGACCAAGGACTACACGGCGGACTGGTATGGCCGCACGCTGCATTTCGGTATTCGCGAGCATGCGATGGGCTCGATCCTGTCCGGCATTGTGCTGCACGGCCCGACCCGCGCCTACGGCGGCACGTTCCTGCAGTTCTCCGACTACATGCGCCCGGCGGTGCGGCTGGCGTCGTTGATGAACATCGACACGATCTATGTGTGGACGCACGACTCGATCGGCCTCGGCGAAGACGGCCCGACCCATCAGCCGATCGAGCATTTGGCGGCGCTGCGGGCCATCCCGCATCTGTCGGTGGTGCGCCCGGCCGACGCGAACGAGACGGCCTACGCCTGGCGGACCGTCCTGGCCCGCGGCAACGGCAGCGGGCCGGTCGGGTTGATGCTGACCCGCCAGGGTCTGCCGATCCTCGAAGGCACCAACTATGAAGGCGTGGCCAAGGGCGGATACATCCTGGGTGACGACGGCGGCGATGAGCCCGACGTCGTTCTGATCGGCACCGGTTCCGAAGTGCAGCTCGCCGTCGAGGCGCAGAAGTTGTTGGCGGCCAAGGACATTATCGCGCGCGTGGTGTCGATGCCGTGCGTCGAATGGTTCGAGTCCCAGCCGGAGGATTACCGCGACAGCGTGCTCCCGCCGTCGGTGTCGGCCCGCGTCGCGGTCGAGGCCGGCATCGCACAGAGTTGGCACAAGCTGGTCGGCGATACCGGCGAGATCGTTTCGATCGAGCACTACGGGGAATCCGCCGATGCTAAGACGTTGTTCCGCGAATTCGGGTTTACCCCGGAAGCCGTCGTCGACGCCGCCGAACGAACAATCGACAACTAAGAGAAGGAGATCCGATGACCCAGAATCCCAACCTCGCCGCTTTGTCCGCCGCGGGTGTGTCCGTCTGGCTTGATGACCTCTCCCGGCAGCGCTTGCAGTCCGGCAACCTGCAAGAGCTGATCGATACCAAGAGCGTCGTCGGTGTCACCACGAACCCGTCGATCTTCCAGAAAGCGCTGGCCGAGGGCGACGCCTATCGCGCCCAGGTCGCCGAGCTCGCCGAACGGGGCGCCGACGTGGATGCCACCATCCGCACGGTGACCACCGACGACGTACGCAAGGCCGCCGATGTGCTGAGGCCGCAGTGGGAGGCCTCCGACGGGGTCGACGGCCGAGTGTCGATCGAGGTCGACCCACGACTGGCGCACGACACCGACAAGACCGTCGCGCAGGCCGTCGAGTTGTGGAAGATCGTCGACCGGCCCAACGTGCTCATCAAGATCCCGGCCACCAAGGAGGGACTGCCCGCGATCACTTCGACGCTGGCGGAAGGGATCTCGGTCAACGTCACGCTGATCTTCTCGGTCGAGCGCCACCGCGAGGTGATGGACGCCTACCTCGACGGGCTGCAGCAGGCCAAGGCGGCCGGCCACGACCTGTCCAAGATCCACTCGGTGGCTTCGTTTTTCGTCTCGCGAGTGGACACCGAGATCGACAAGCGCCTGGAAAAGATCGGGTCGGCCGAGGCGCTGGCGCTGCGGGGCAAGGCCGGCGTGGCAAATGCTCAGCTGGCCTACGCGGCGTACCAGGAGGTGTTCGTCGGTGGCGACCGCTTCGCGCCGCTGGAGGCCGACGGTGCACGTGTCCAGCGGCCGCTCTGGGCTTCGACCGGCGTCAAGAACCCCGACTACTCCGACACGCTCTACGTCACCGAGCTGGTCGCGCCCAACACCGTGAACACCATGCCGGAGCCGACGATTGACGCGGTCGCCGACCACGGCGTCATCACCGGCGACACGGTCACCGGGACCGCTTCGGCCGCCCAGGAGGTGTTCGACAAACTGGAGGGGGTCGGGATCGACTTGACCGATGTCTTCCTCGTGCTGGAGAACGAAGGCGTCGACAAGTTCGAGGCTTCGTGGAAAGAGCTTCTGGACGAGACTCAGACTCAGCTTCGCTCAGCTGACAAATGAGCCCGGCTAAAACCAAGGGCAACGCCGAGCAGTGGCAAAACCCGCTGCGGGACAAGTGCGATAAACGACTGCCCCGAATCGCCGGCCCATGCGCCGTGGTGATTTTCGGCGTCACCGGCGATTTGGCCCGCAAGAAGGTCGTGCCCGCCATCTACGACCTGGCCAACCGGGGTTTGCTACCGCCGACCTTCTCGCTGGTCGGCTTCGGCCGCCGGGATTGGACTGACGAGGACTTCAGCAATGAGGTCTACCAGCTCGTAAAAGATCACTCCCGCACGCCATTTCGTCAGGTGATCTGGGACCGGCTGGCCGAAGGATGCCGGTTCGTTCAAGGCGCCTTCGATGACAACGAGGCGTTCGCACGGCTGGCCGAAACGCTGGAGAAGCTCGACGCCGAACGCGGCACCGGCGGCAATCACGGCTTCTACCTGGCGATCCCGCCGAATGGTTTCCCTGCGGTGTTAGAGCAGCTGCACAACGCCGGGCTGGCCCAGCCCCAGGACGGCAGCTGGCGACGGGTGGTCATCGAAAAGCCGTTCGGGCACAACTTGGACAGCGCACGCAAGCTCAACAAGGTCGTCAACAACGTCTTCCCCGAGGAATCGGTGTTCCGCATCGATCACTACCTGGGCAAGGAGACGGTCCAGAACATCTTGGCGCTACGGTTCGCCAACCAGCTGTTCGACCCGATCTGGAACGCGCATTACGTCGACCACGTGCAGATCACCATGGCCGAGGACATCGGCCTCGGCGGGCGCGGAGGCTATTACGACGGGATCGGCGCAGCCCGCGACGTGATCCAGAATCACCTCATGCAGCTGCTCGCGCTGACCGCAATGGAAGAGCCGGTGAGCTTTCATCCCTCGGAATTGCAGACCGAGAAGATCAAGGTGCTCTCGGCCGTTCAACTGGCAGAGCCGTTGGACGAGACCAGCTCCCGCGGCCAGTACACCGCCGGCTGGCAGGGCGGAGAGCATGTGATCGGACTACTCGACGAAGCGGGCTTCTCCAAAGACTCCACCACCGAGACGTTCGCGGCCATCACCCTCGAAGTCGATACTCGTCGCTGGGCCGGCGTGCCGTTCTACTTGCGCACCGGAAAACGGCTGGGCCGCAGGGTTACCGAGATCGCCCTGGTTTTCAAGCGGGCCCCGCATCTGCCGTTCGACGCGACCATGACGGATGAACTGGGCGCGAACGCACTGGTGATCCGGGTGCAGCCGGACGAGGGAGTGACGTTGAGGTTCGGCTCCAAGGTGCCGGGCAGCATGGAAGTGCGCGACGTCAACATGGACTTCTCGTACGGCTCCGCGTTCGCCGAGGACTCCCCCGAGGCGTACGAACGGCTCATCCTTGACGTGCTGCTCGGTGAGCCGTCGCTGTTTCCGGTCAACGAGGAAGTCGAATTAGCTTGGGAGGTATTGGATCCCGTGCTCGATCACTGGGCCGAGCACGGTAAACCCGATCCTTACGAAGCGGGCACCTGGGGCCCGGCGTCAGCGTTCGAGATGCTGCGGCGAACTGGCCGGGAATGGAGAAGGCCTTGATCGTCGAGTTGCCGGACACCACCACCAACGAGATCAACAAAAAGCTGGACGAGCTGCGCGAGAAGACCGGCGCAGTGACGCTCGGCCGGGTCCTGACGTTGGTGATCGCACCCGACAGCGAGGAGCTGCTCGAAGAATCCATCGAAGCCGCCAACGCCGCCAGCCATGAGCACCCCAGCCGCGTGATCGTGGTGACAACCGGGGATGCGGATGCCGCCGAGGCGCGTCTGGATGCGCAATTGCGCGCCGGCGGTGACAGCGGCGCCAGCGAGGTCGTGGTGCTGCGGCTCTCAGGTCCGCTCGCGGGGCACCACAGCAGCGTCGTCGTGCCGTTCCTGCTGCCCGATATTCCGGTGGTGGTGTGGTGGCCGGATGTCGCTCCGGCCGTACCTGCGCAGGACCCGTTGGGCCAGTTGGCAATCCGGCGCATCACCGACGCAACCAACGGAGCCGACCCGTTGTCGGCGATCAAAAGCAGGCTGCCCGGTTACACCGCGGGTGACACCGACCTGGCGTGGAGCCGGGTCACTTACTGGCGGGCATTACTTACCTCGGCGATCGACCAGCCCCCGCACGAGCCGATCACCTCGGCGCTGGTGTCCGGGCTGAAGAACGAGCCCGCGCTGGATGTTCTCGCAGGCTGGCTGGCGAGCCGCATCGACGGACCCGTGCGACGCGAGGTCGGCAAGCTCAAAGTCGAACTGGTGCGCAACAGCGAAACGGTGACGCTGAGCAGGCCGCAGGAGGGGTTGACCGCCACGTTGAGCCGCACGGCCAAGCCGGACGCGCTTGTTCCGTTGCCGCGCAGGGAAACCCGGGAGTGTCTCGCCGAGGACCTGCGCCGATTGGACGCGGACACGATCTATTTTGCCGCGTTGAAGGGTATCGACCGGGTGGAGTACGCATGACCGGCACGATTGTCGAGACGTTCGCCGACAGCGACGCACTTGTCGCTGCCGCGAGCGAGCGACTGATCGCGGTCATCGAGGCGGCCATTGCCGCGCGCGGACGAGCGCTGGTCGTGCTGACCGGCGGCGGCAACGGCAACCGCCTGATGAGCTACCTCGCTGCGCAGGCCGCCCGCGTCGATTGGGCCAACGTCCATCTGTTCTGGGGCGACGAGCGTTACGTCACCGAAGACGACGACGAACGCAACGAAAAGCAGGCCCGCGATGCGTTGCTCAGTCACATCGACATCCCGGCGCGCAACGTGCACGCAATGCCGGCCAGTGACGGCGAATTCGACAGCGACCTCGCCGCGGCCGCGCTAGCCTACGAGCAACTGCTCGCCGCGAATGCCGAGCCGGGCGATCCCGCACCGAATTTCGACGTGCATCTGCTCGGCGTGGGACCCGAAGGCCACATCAATTCGCTGTTCCCGGACACTCCCGCCGTGCGCGAAACCACTCGGCTGGTTGTCGGGGTCGAGGATTCACCGAAGCCGCCACCGCAACGAATTACATTGACACTGCCGGCAATCCAGCGGTCTCGTGAAGTCTGGCTGCTGGTGTCCGGGGCGGAGAAAGCCGACGCGGTGGCCGCCGCACTCGGCGGCGCCGACCCGGTGTCGATACCGGCCGCCGGCGCCATCGGCCGCGAGGACACCGTCTGGTTTCTCGACACCCAGGCCGCAGCCAAGACCCCGGCCGGGGAAGCCTCCAACTAGCGGCGCTCAGCCCGCCGATCGGCGTAGCCGCGCGCATAATCCTCAAGCCGTCGGATGGTATTGGTTTGTGCGGGCCTGTACCGGTCACAATGTCTGCGTTGCATACCCCATCAGATGGGCAATCGACTCCGCAGGTTCCCGCGACGGTAATAATGAGCGTCATGGCCGACAAAAGTGCCGGAAGCCGCCCGCCGCGACAGCGGCTCAAGACGCTCACCCAGGCGGCGATGAACGCCGATGTCACCGTCGGCCAACTGGAAGGTGTGCTAGGTGGCCTGGGCGATACCATGACCGACCTCAACACTTCGCTCTCGAATCTGAACAACGCGATCGACCGCCTCGACGGCGGACTTGATCACTTCGAGGCCACGCTGAGCAGGATTGACGACCTGATGGGCCGGCTGGTTACGCTCGTCGCGCCGGTCGAGGCCATCGTCGAGCGCATCGACTACATCGTGGGCGTTGGCGAGACGGTGATGTCGCCGTTCTCGGTGACCGAGCATGCTTTCCGCAACGTGGTGAACGCGGTGCGAGACCGCACTCGTCGCTAACCCGTGCCTCGTCCAGACCCGGTTCCCGCTCCGCCGTACGCCGAGGGCATCGGTCTGCCATGGGATGTCTCGGTTCCCGACGCCGTTGCAGCGATCGCGGCGGCGCGCGCCAGATACGGCGACACCTTCGCCGTGCAGAGCGGTCGGGATCACTACCTGTTCACGTTTTCCCCGACCGGCGTCGAGTCGTTCTACGGGCTGCCCGAGGAGAAAGCCAGCAAAGGCGTCGCGGACTATCTGATGCTTCGCCGCAAACTCCCCGACGAGATCTTCGACGGGCGACGCATCCTGCCCGGCACGCTGTTCCGCCGCGACGACGTGGCCGGTTACTTGGCCAACCTGGATCGCGCGCTCGAACAGACCACGACCGAGTTGGGCGCGGCGGGCTCAGTGGATGTCTTCGAGCTGACCCGGCGACTCGGTCACCGGATGGGACTCGCCTCCTGGGCGGGCCCCGGATCTGCCCAGGGCGAGGCGTTTGAGCATCTGGTGCGGGCATTCGACATTCTCGACGGCGCGGACGCGTTCGTGCATCCCGACGCAATGGCGGCCGTCGCGGCTTCCAACAAGCAAGCCGAGCGCGCGGCCCTCGACGACGTTGCCGATATCGTCGCCGCCGCTGTGCGCCGCTGGGACGCCAGCCGCACAGACGACCAGGGTCTATTCGGCAGAATCGTGGACTCCTGGAATTCCGAGCCACCAGAGAGCCGCGTGCGGGGAATCGCATTCGACGTTGCGCTGATACACATCGCCTCGATGTCCAACCTGGCCGCCGCGCTGGGATGGGCGTTGGTCGACCTGCTCGAGCATCCTGCGCATCTGGCGCGGGTCGCCGCCGGCGATGCCGACCTGGCGCAGCGCTGCGCGCTGGAGTCCACGCGTCTGGCGCAGCGCTCGATCATGTCCCGCACCGTGCTGTCCCCGGTCTGTTTGGACACCGGCGAGGTCAGCTACCAGGTGCCGCCGGGGTGGACCATCGCCACGTTGCTGCCCCTGCTCAACACGTCCGTTGCACCGGGGCTGGACAACTGGGACCCGGACCGATGGACGCGGCATCGGCTGACCGACGAGAAGGCACTCCCCTCACCCATGTTGGTGACAGCGTTCGGCCATGGACGGCACTCGTGTCCAGCGCAGCCGTTCTCGCTCTCGGCCATGACGGCGGCGATGACGCACTTGTTCGGCTGCTATCGGATGACGGCCGGTTGGACGACGCACCCGCGGCCCGTGCCGGCTCAGATCGGTGGCATGGCACGAGCCGACGGACCGTGCCGACT
>DASQSQ010000025.1:0-8217 GCA_035642315.1 Mycobacterium sp. | reverse complement strand
CCGAGCGGCCGGCCCGCGAGATCACGATCATGCGCGGCGCCACGGTCGGCGGTTCCGGTGCGGTCAACGGCGGATACTTCTGCCGCGGCTTGCCGCGAGACTTCGACGGCTACGCGGTGCCCGGGTGGGCGTGGTCAGACGTCATCGGCCACTTCTGTGCCATTGAGACAGACTTGGATTTCGCCGGTCCCGCGCACGGTGAAGCCGGGCCGATCCGGGTGCAGCGAACTCGCGAAATTATTGGTAGCACAGGGTCGTTCGTTGCCGCGGCGGAGCGGGCCGGGTTTGACTGGATAGCCGATCTCAATGACGTAACCAGTGCATCTGCGTTGCCGGCCGGTGTCGGCGCCGTTCCGCTCAACATCGTCGACGGTGTGCGTACCGGCTCAGGTGCGGCATATCTGTTGCCCGCCTTGGGACGAGCAAATCTCTCCCTGCTGACCCAGACGCGCGTGGTGCGGCTGCGCTTGTCGGGCAATCGCGCGGTCGGCGTCGACGCGAACGGGCCGGGCGGCCCGATAGCCGCTACCGCTGATCGAATTGTGTTGTCCGCCGGAGCGATTGAATCAGCGCACCTGCTCATGCTTTCCGGCATCGGAGAAGCGGCCATACTGCGCAGCGCCGGGGTAGACGTGGTGGCCGCTTTGCCGGTCGGGATGGCCTGCAGTGACCATCCAGAGTGGGTGTTGCCGACCAACTGGCAGGTCGCTCCCGGTCGGCCGGTGCTCGAAGTGGTGCTCAGCACTGCTGACGACATCGAGATACGGCCCTATACCGGAGGCTTCGTGGCGATGGTCGGCGACGGAACGGCTGGTCATCCGGACTGGCCGCACATCGGTGTAGCGCTGATGCGGCCCCGCGCCCGGGGCCGCATTTCGCTGGTCTCCGCCGAGCCTCTGGTGCCCCCGCGCATCGAGCACCGCTACGACAGCGAACCCGGCGATGTGGCTGCGCTACAGCAGGGCTGCGAGTTGGCCCGCGAATTGATCGGCGCGACAACACAACTCGGGGAACCTGCGTGGTCGACGTCACAGCACTTGTGCGGCAGCACGCCGATGGGTGAGGAAGCAGATCCGGCGGCTGTCGTCGATCAGCGGTGCCGCGTGCACGGTATCGACGGCCTATGGGTGATCGACGGATCGGTCCTGCCGACGATCACCAGCCGCGGTCCGCACGCCAGCATCGTGATGCTCGGCCACCGTGCGGCGGAGTTCGTCAACTGACGTCGGGCCCGGTGATCCTTTGCACCAGTCGAAGTTGCCGGCCGTCGCGGCCGGGCGCCCACGCGCCGATCACCAGCGCGGCTACCGCGATGATCAGCCCGAGCACCAGCAGCGACGATTCCATCGCCTGCAGGAATGCGGTCTGGCTGAGTTGGGCGAGCCGGCTACCCGGCGGGCCAAGCGTTTTGGAGACCTCAACGGCCTGAGCCAGCGAATGGGAGGCCGGAGCGCGCACCGGACCGGGGAAGGCTGCCAGATGCGGCGTGAGGACGTGGGCATATCGCGCCGCCAGGATCGACCCCGCCAGCGCGATACCGAGGGCAGCGCCGACCTCACGGGTGGTGTCGTTGACGGCCGAGGCGACGCCCTGCTTCTCGTCGGGCACAGCCGTCATGATCGCTAATGTGCTTGGTGCTGTGCAGAATCCAATACCGGTGCTCATTACCAGCAGCGGCCACATCATGTCCCAGTATGGCGAATCGACTTGCAGGACCCGCATCCACAAGAACCCGGCCGAGATGAGCAGCAGGCCGATGAACGTCACCAGCCGTAGACCCATTCGCGGCAGGTACCACGGGGACAGCACCGACAACGTAAGCATGGGCGCCATCAGGGGACTCAGCGCGAACGCGGTCTGGATCGCGCTGTAGCCCATAACCAACTGGATGTACTGCATGATGACGAAGAAGAAGCCGAACATCGCCATGAAGAAGACGGTGATGGTCGCCGATCCGGTGGCGAAGTCCGGTCTGCGGAACAGCCGAACGTCGAGCAGCGGATGTCGGCGCCGCATCTCGACGAACCCGAAGACTGCAGCCAACGCCACCCCGGCGGCCATCGATCCCCAGATCAGCGGGTTGCCCCAGCCGCGTGCGGGTGCCTCAAGCATCCCGAACACGAAAACCGCTACGGCGCAGGCGATCAACACCGCACCGGGCCAGTCCAACGGGGTGGCTTCGTCGTCACGTGAGGTCGACACAGTGCACGCCAACACGAAGATCAACGCCGCACAGACCGCAAAGGTCCAAAAGATCGACCGCCATGACCAGAAGTGCAGTAGCGCACCGGATCCGAGCATGCCTATCACGGCGCCGGAGCCCGCGACGCCGGCCCAAATGCCGGTGGCCTTCGCGCGCTCGTCCTCGCGGTAGGTGGCGGTCAACAGCGACAGGGTGGCGGGCATGATGAACGCCGCCCCGACGCCGGCCACACCGCGGGCGGCGATGAGTTGCCACGGACTCGTGAACACGGTCGACGCCAGGGAAGCGATCGAAAACGTGGCCAGGCCGATAAGGAAGGCGCCGCGGCGGCCGTAGCGGTCGCCAATGGCCCCGGCGGGCAACAGCAGGCAGGCCAGCGCCACCGAGTAGCAGTCCACTATCCAGGTCAGTTGCGTCTGCGTCGCCGAGGTGGCCACGGCGATGTCGCCGAGCGCGGTGTTCAGCGCGACCATCGACGCAATCACCAGGGTCACGCCCATGCAGGCCACGACCATCGTCCAGATTCGGGCCCGGTTCGAACCGAGTAGGGCGGGCGCTTCAGTACGCTGGTCAGACCGGGCGTAGGTATTGACCATGGTGATGCGTCTCCTTCCGGGGACGAGTCACTTTCGAGACTAACAGTCTCGTACATAGACGGATAGTCTTGCTGGTAAACGGGAGGTGGTCTACATCACCGATAAGACCGATCCACGGCCGGCGCGTTCTCGGGCTCGGTTACTGGAAGCCGCCACCGCGCTGCTTCGCTCCGGTGGTCCAAGCGCTGTGACCGTCGATGCGGTCACACGTGGCGCCAATGTAGCCCGGGCCACCCTGTATCGCCACTTCCCGAGCGGAAACGATTTGCTGGCAGCGGCTTTCAACAGCCTGATACCGCCGGCGCCGATGCCGTCCGACACCGGCCCGCTGCGCGACCGGCTCATTGCGGTCGTGCTGGCGTTCGGACAATCGATCGCCGAGTCCGCGGGCATGCTGACCGCGATGAGTTGGCTGGCGCTGGGGCGGGACTTGGAACAGTTGCCAGAATCTCGTCACACCCGCACTGCCGACAGCCCGGCAATCAGCACACTGCGCGAACGCATCGCCGACCGGTACGCTGCGCCATTCGATGCCATTTTCGACAGCCCTGAGGCCGCCGAGCTGGGCGAAATCGACCGTTCCCGAGCGATCGCACTGCTGATGGGCCCGGTGGTGCTGGGCCGGCTGTCAACCCTTCCCGACTTCGACTACAGCGAATGCGCGCGCGCCGCCGTGGACGGCTTCCTGCATGTGCAGCGCACGCAGAATCAGTCGCTCACCGAAGCTCGTAACGAATCGGCAGGTGCTTGAGGCCGCCGACAAACGTCGTCGCGATCAGCTCCGGGTTGCCGTTCAGCTCGATGGATTTCAGCCGCGGAAGCAGCTCGCTGAAGAAACTGTTCACCTCCATGCGCGCCAATGCCGCACCCAGGCAGAAGTGCACGCCGTAACCGAATGCCAAGTGTTTGTTCGGATCACGGCCGACGTCAAAGCGGAACGGATCGTCGAACACCTCTTCGTCGCGGTTGGCGGAGACGTACGACAAATACACCGCCTCGCCCTTCGCGATCGGCACCCCGCGAACCGTGGTGTCCGCGGTGGCGGTGCGCATGAATTCCTTGACCGGTGTCACCCAGCGGATCATTTCCTCGGTCGCCAGCGGCATCAGATCGAGGTTGTCGGACAACCGCTTTCGCTGGTCCGGGTTTTCGATAAGCGCCTGTAGGCCTCCGGCGATTGTCGCGCTGGTGGTGTCGTGGCCGGCGGTGGCGATGATCACGTAGTAGGAGGCGGTATCAACGTCGGACAACGGCTCGCCGTCGATGCGGGCGTTGGCGATCGCCGACGCCAGGTCGTCGGTCGGCTCCTTTCGACGCGACGCGGTCAGTGCGTTGAAGTAGCCGAAGAAGTCGAGCAGAACCTGCAGTAGCTCGTCGAGGCTAGTGCCTCGCTTGAACTCCTCGTCATCACCGCCGAACAGTTCCTGGGTGAGCTTGAGCATCCGCGGGAAATCCGATTCGGGCAGGCCGAGCAGCGACAAGATCACATACAGCGGGTAGTTCACTGCGACCTCCTGAACGAAGTCGCACTCACCGATGCCACCGCCGGCCGCCATCATCTTGTCGACATAGGCCTTGGCCAGCTCGTCGGTGCGGACCTTCAACGCGCGCATCGCCTTGGGACGAAACCAATCCGCGCCGATCGCGCGCACCACCCGGTGTTTGGGGTCGTCCATGTGGATCAAGGTGCGCAATCCCATTCCGGCGTCCAGCTGGCCGCGCGCCATATCGTCGGCCTCGGCGGTGGCCAGCACTGGTCGCGGCTCGTTGATGAAAAGTTCGTTGGCACGCTCGATCTCCATGACGTCGGCGTGTTTGGTGATCGCCCAGAACGGCCGGTAGGGCGGGCAGTCGACCAGCGACACCGGTGCGTGGGCGCGCAGATGGGTCAACGCTGCATGTAGCCGCGGTTCGTCGGCATAAGATGTCGGATCAGCGAATACCTTCGCAGCCTCGTCAATGATTGGTGTGCTCATCGGCCTTCTTACGTTTCGCCCACCGGCTCGGGCAGCTTCTTGACAGGTGTCAATTCAGTGTATGCAGTCGTCAATCCTTAGGCTGGGGTTTCGTGCCGATCCGATCGTCTCGTCCGCGACGAGCTTGCGCCGCCTTCATCGTGGCGGCAATTGCGGTGGCGGCATGTGGCCGGGGCGCCATCACATCGGCGAAGCACGAGCCGGCCTATGCCGGCCCGCTGGACGCCGGCATTGTGCGCACCTCGATGGGCCTGATGCGCGGCATGGTCGCCGCGGATTACCGTCTGTTTCAAGGCATTCCGTATGCGGCACCTCCGGTGGGAGGGCTGCGGTGGCAGCCACCGCGGCCGGCGGCGAAGTGGCCGGGGACGTTGGACGCCACCAAACCGGGCCCACAGTGCATGCAAGACACCGGACCCAACCCGCATGTGGGCAAGCCGACCAGCGAAAACTGCCTGACCCTCAACGTGTGGGCCCCGCCGCGCGCACGGGGCAACACCAAGCACGCGGTGATGGTGTGGATTCATGGCGGGGGATTCGTCAACGGCAGCAGTGACATGTACTACTCGCGTTGGTTGGCCGCCAAGGGCCACATCGTCGTCGTCACGATCAACTACCGACTGGGCGCGCTGGGATTTTTGGCCCACCCGTCCCTCGGCGCGCCGGGGAACGTCGGAAACTACGGGCTGGCTGACCAGCAGGCCGCACTGCGCTGGGTCCGCGATCACATCGCCGATTTCGGCGGCGATCCGCACAAGGTGACGATCGCCGGCGAATCCGCGGGTGGCATGTCGGTGTGCGATCACCTGGTGGCGCCCGGGTCGGCGGGGCTATTCCGCGCGGCGATCATTCAAAGCGCGCCCTGTCAGGCGCAAGCCGATTTGGCGACCGGCGAGCGCCACAGTGTGGATTACGCGGCGTCGGTGGGGTGCCGTAATCCGGCAAGCACAGCGGCGTGTCTGCGTGCACTGCCGGCGTCTGCGCTTGACCGTCCGCCCTGGTACGTCTTCATCGGAGACTCCGATGCGCTTTCTGGTCCGGTCACCGGGACACCGCTGTTGCCGGACGGACCGGTCGCGGCATTCGCCGCCGGTCACGCTGCCCGGGTGCCGGTGCTGATGGGCGTCAACCACGACGAGTTCACCATGTTCGCGGCGCTGCGGTACACCCAATTGGGCCGGGGCGTCAGGTCCGCCGAGTATCCACGCCTGCTCACAGACATTTTCGGTGACGACGGGGTCGCGGTCGCGGAGCACTACCCGCCCGACCGCTATGGTGGCGACGCCTCGCTTGCCTACTCGGCGGCACTCACGGACGGCGTCTTCTCTTGCGCCACAGACCGATTGGCCGACTCGTTGAGCCAGAGTGCGCCGGTCTACACCTACGAGTTCGACGACCCGCACGCACCCGCACCGAAACTGTTGCGGGAGGCTCCGTTTCCGGTTGGCGCCAGCCACTCGCTGGACCTGCGGTACCTGTTCAAGGTCGGCGGGGCACCGCCGCTGAATCCCGCGCAGCGGATGCTGTCCGACCAGATGATCAGCTACTGGAGCCATTTCGTCAGCAACGGCGCGCCGAAGGCCACCGGCCAGCCCGACTGGCCGGCCAAAGGCAGCGATCCCGGCCAGAACTTCTGGATGGCGTTGCGACCCGGCGGAAGCGGCGTCATCACCAACTTCGAGGAAGCGCACCAGTGTCCGTTCTGGGCGTCGCTGAAGGGCAGGTCATGAGCACGCCAGAGCCGGGCGCCTTCGCCGACGAGTGGGTGAAGGCCTGGAACCGCCGTGATGTCGACGCGGTGCTCACGCATTTTCACGACGACGTCGTCTTCACCTCACCGGTCGCGGCCCGGGTGATGCCGGACTCCGACGGAGTGGTGCGCGGTAAGGCGGCCTTGCGCGAATATTGGTGCGCCGCACTGAAGGCCATGCCCTTTCTTCGCTTCGAACTTGTCGGTATCTATCAGGGCGAGTCAGTCCTGGTCATCAACTACCGCAATCACAGCGGCGCCCTGGTGAACGAAGTGCTGGAGTTCGACGGCGGTCGTGTGCGCCGTGGGCACGGGACGTACCGATTGCGCAGCTAGCCAACCGGTGTCACCCAGGTGGTGATGTCGGCGTGCACAACCTCGATCCCGCTGCGGTCGGTCACCGACACCGGCACCACCAGCTCAAAGCCGTCGGTGATCTGGGTGAAATCCGGCGGCTCGACTGCAGCCCGTGCCCGCAGCGACGTGGTGGCCTTCTGCAGGTACTGCACCGTCATCGCCTTCGGAATCCAGCGATGACTGCGCGGCACGGTGGCCTCCATCAGCATTCCCATCGCCACCTCGGCGGCATTGCAGGCCGCGATCGCATGCACGGTGTGCAAATGGTTGTAGACCATGAACCACTTGGGCACGTGCACCTCAGCCAGCCCCGGCTCCATCCGCACCACGTGAGGCAGTACCGAAGCGAAGTACGGAACGCGTGCCATCGCGGCCGCGGAGAAGAGCCGAGTGCCACCGGGCCGGCCGGAAAGCCGTTGCCATGCCGCGTAGGTGCTGGTCGGAGCCGTCATGACGACATATCTTACTCTGGAGTAAGAACCCGTTGCCCGGCGATCGGGCGGCGTGGCCGTCGCCCGGGCGATGGGATTTGGCCGATACCAGGATCTAGGGCATACTGTTCAGGTTGCTTTGCGCCGGGTTTACGCCTGGTCGGGCATACGACCAGCGCCCAAACGGGCGCGTCCGGTCCCATCCTTGGAGCGCGATGATTTTGATCGCGGACGAGGCTGCGTGCGGGTGACACACCCGACCGCGGGGACCGGTGGACCACGACAGGTAAACAGCGGCGCAACATGCGGGCGCGGACGCCAGATTCATTCGGCGATCGGCGCCCCAACGGAACACCGGGTCCGGACACTGGAAGGCAGGTAGGAGAAGCGTGGCGGGACAGAAGATCCGCATCAGGCTCAAGGCCTACGACCACGAGGCGATTGACGCCTCGGCGCGCAAAATCGTCGAGACGGTTGTCCGGACGGGCGCCAGCGTGGTGGGTCCGGTGCCGCTGCCCACTGAGAAGAACGTGTACTGCGTTATTCGCTCTCCGCATAAGTACAAGGACTCGCGGGAGCACTTCGAAATGCGCACCCACAAGTGGCTGATCGACATCCTCGACCCGACACCGAAAACGGTTGACGCGCTGATGCGCATCGATCTGCCTGCCAGCGTCGACGTCAACATCCAGTAGGAGATCTGCGAGCAATGGCGAGAAAGGGCATTCTGGGCACCAAGCTGGGTATGACGCAGGTGTTCGACGAGAACAACCGCGTTGTGCCGGTGACGGTGGTCAAAGCCGGGCCGAACGTGGTGACCCGAATCCGCACACCCGAAACCGACGGGTACAGCGCGGTGCAGCTGGCTTACGGCGAAATCAGTCCGCGCAAGGTGAACAAGCCG
>DASQSQ010000024.1:0-5027 GCA_035642315.1 Mycobacterium sp. | reverse complement strand
GGCCAGCGTCATGCCGCGACGGGCCTCGCGCAACGCGGCGGGCCCGACCAGCCCGCCGACGATCCGCTGCTGGCCGAGGACCACTGCGGGCTGACCGGCGAACCGGGCCAGCGCCAGCAGCGTGGTCGCCGCTTCACCCCGCTCGGTTCCAGACAGCAGCACCTGATCGGTGCAGCCGTGTCGCAACAGCTGCCTGACCCCGGGCCGGTCCGGCCGTCGCGATGCCACCACGGAGTCCCACGCTCCGACATCGGGCAGCGGTTCGGCCGGCAGCGGGTCCGGCGGCGGCCCGGCGTCGTCGGCGACCACCCTGAGCGCACGGTCGAGGACGCCGCGCAACTCCGCGAGCGGCACGACCGCGTCGATCACCCCGTGCCGCTGCAGGTTCTCGGCGGTCTGGATGCCGGCGGGGAACGGTTCGCCGTAGAGCTGCTCGTAGACCCGCGGGCCCAGGAAGCCGACCAGCGCGCCCGGCTGGGCGATGGTGACGTGGCCGAGCGAACCCCACGACGCGAACACCCCGCCGGTGGTCGGGTGGCGCAGATACACCAGATAGGGCAGATGTGCCTGCTTGTGCAGCGTGACGGCGGCCGCGATCTTCACCATCTGCAGGAACGCGACCGTGCCCTCCTGCATCCGGGTACCTCCGGAGCACGGCGACGCCAGCAGCGGCAGCCGCTCGGCGGTGGCGCGTTGCACGGCGGCGGTGATCCGTTCGGCCGCCGCGACGCCGATCGAGCCGCCGAGGAATTCGAACTCGCAGACCACCACCGCCACCCGCCGCCCGAACACCCGGCCCTCGCCGGTCAGCACCGATTCGTCGCGGCCGGTGGCGGCCCGGGCGTCAGCAAGCGCGCGGGCGTAGGACGGGCCCGTCGGCACTTCTAGCGGCGTGGTGTCCCAACTGACGAAGGTCCCCTCGTCGAGCACCGCATCGCGCAGTTCGTCGGTCCCGATCCGGCCCACAGCGCCGAGGCTACCTATCGGTTAGGCGCCGAAAAGCGAAAAGGGATCCAGGATTACGCCGGTGTCTTCGACGTAGCGATCCCACAACGGGAGAAGCTCGGCCAGCTTGTCCGGCCGCGAGGCGGCCAGGTCATTGATCTCGCCCGGATCGGCGGAGAGATCGTAGAGTTGCCAGGCGCCGGGGCCGTACGGCTGCGGCAGATAGAGCGCCTTCCACTGGCCTTGGCGGATGGCGCGACGGCCGAACAGCTCCCATCCGGTGTCGGTCACGTCGTCGTGTATCGCCTCGGCGTCGCCGGACAGGTATGGCACCAGCGACCCGCCGCGCATGGATGCGACTTCGCGGCCCTGGTATTCGGTGCCGGGATGTGTGACGCCGGCGAGTTCCAGCACGGTCGGAGCGATGTCCATGACGGTTGCGAACGCGGTGCCGATCTGGGCCTGCCGATCGAAGCCCGGCCAGGTGACGAAGCCGACCACTCGGATGCCCCCTTCGGTGGTGAACGCTTTGTACAGCCGCGATGGGGCGGTGGCGGCCTGCGCCCAGCGCGGGCCGTACCAGATGAATGTGTTGGGGGCGCCCAGGTTGTCGAGGCTGTGATCGCAATGCTGCTCGATCTGCGCCGCGATCAGGCCACCCAGAATCGGCATCGCCTCGACTATTGCTCCCTCCGCGCCGTTGTCGGACATGAAGATCACCAGCGTGTCGTCGAGCTCACCGGTTTCGGTGAGGTAGTCGATCACCCGGCCGATGTTCTGATCCATCCGGTCCACCATGGCGGCGTAGACCTCCATGCTTCGGGCCGAGATCGCGCGCTCCTCGTCGGTCAGGTCGGACCACTCCGGTTCCCCGTCGGCGACAACGGGATGCGGCACGACGTCAGGGGGGCACAGGCCGAGCCGCTTCAACGTGGCCAACCGCTCTTCGCGCAGTGCGTCCGGGCCGGCGTCGTAGCGGCCGCGATAGCGTGCAATCAATTCCGCGGGTGCTTGCAGCGGCCAGTGCGGCGCCTGGAACGGCAGATACGCGAAGAACGGCCTTTCATCGTCCTCGGGGCGTTCGCGGAAATAGCGCAGCAGGGTGTCGGTATAGGAGTCCGACGAATAGAAGTCGTCGCCGACCGTGACGAACTGGTCGTCTTCGGTATAGAGCGTGGGGCCGGGCAGCGAAACGACGGCCCGCGAACCGCCGTAATGGCTGGCGCCACCCGGCAGCAGCGCGAACGAGCGCTCGAACCCACGGGCCCACGGCGACCTGTCAATGGTGTTGCCCAGGTGCCATTTTCCCGACATCAGCGTCAGGTAGCCGGCGTCGCGCAATAACTCGGGCAACGCCACGACCCGGTCGTTGAGATAGCCCTCGTAACCGGGCGCGCCCTTGAATCCGGGCGGCAGAACCTCGCCCATCGTGCCGATGCCGGCGATGTGGTGATCGGTTCCGGTCAGCAGCATCGACCGGGTCGGTGAGCAGGCCGGCGCCGAATGAAAGTCGGTGAACCGGATCCCCGCGTAGGCCAGCCGGTCCAGGTTGGGGGTATTGATCTCCCCACCGAACGCGCCGATGTCGGAGAACCCGAGATCGTCTGCCACTATCACCAAGAAGTTGGGCCGTTTCACGCTGAAGCATCCCGTCCGGTCATACCGACAAATTGAATATTCTGGCTACCGCCGATTCGGAGCCGCCCCACGAGGCTAATAGGCTTGGACGCATGATTGGTGTCACCCGCGTCGAAGACGTCCTGACCATTGAGTTGCAGCATCCGGAACGGCGCAACGCGCTCAACTCCGAGCTCGTGGAGGCGTTGCGCGAGACGGTGGAGAAGGCCGCAGGCGAGAACGTCCGCGCCATCGTGCTGACCGGGCAGGGCACCGTGTTCTGCGCCGGCGCCGACCTGAGCGGCGACGCGTTCGCCGCCGACTATCCCGACCGGCTGATCGAATTGCACAAGGTCTTGGACGCAGCGCCGATCCCGGTGATCGGCGCGATCAACGGACCCGCCATCGGGGCAGGTCTGCAGCTGGCTATGCAATGCGACCTGCGGGTCGTGGCACCCGATGCGTTTTTCCAATTCCCGACGTCGAAATACGGCTTAGCACTGGACAACTGGAGTATCCACCGGCTCGCGAAGCTGGTTGGACATGGGCGTGCGCGGGCGATGTTGCTGTCCGCGGAGAAGCTGACCGCGGAGACCGCGCTGCAGACCGGGATGGCCAACCGGATCGGCACGCTGGCCGACGCGCAGGCCTGGGCCGCCGAGATCGCCGGCCTGGCGCCGCTAGCCATTGCGCACGCCAAGCGGGTGCTGAACGACGATGGCTCCATCGAAGAGCCCTCGCCGGTTCAAAAGGAGCTGTTCGACAGGGCTTGGGCCAGCCAAGATGTGATCGAAGCGCAGGTGGCCAGGGTGGAGAAGCGGCCGCCGAAGTTCCAGGGGGCCTGATCGCATGCTGCGTGCGGCGTTACGACTGGCAGTAGGCACGGTCTCGCTCGCGACCGGCGGGTGGGTGCTGCGCGCGCTGCATGGTGCGCCGGCCGCGCTCGGGGCCCAACCGTCCGACATTCGCGCGGCGGGCGAGCGGTCACCGAATTTTCAGGACGGTGTCTTCGTCAACCTGGAACCGGCTTCCCAGTTCAGCATCGACCGCGAGGAACAGCGGAACATTCTCTGGGAGGTGATCGGTGCGCGCGCCGCCACCCGACCCCGGGCGGAAATCCCGTTGGTCACGCCACAGCCCCGAGCCTTCGAAGCCCCGGCGGGCCAGATCGCGGTCAACTGGTTCGGCCACTCCACGGCGCTGCTGGAGATCGACGGGTATCGCGTCCTGACCGACCCGGTGTGGAGTGATCGTTGCTCGCCGTCGGACGTCGTCGGGCCGGAGCGGATGCATCCGCCGCCGGTGCCGCTGGACGCGCTGCCTGCCTTGGATGCGATCGTCATCAGCCACGACCACTACGACCACCTCGACATCGACACCATCATCGCGCTGGCGCGCAGCCAGTGGGCTCCGTTCGTCGTTCCGCTCGGAGTCGGTGCGCACCTGCGTGATTGGGGTATTCCTGATGAGCGCATCATCGAACTCGACTGGAATGAGCGCGCACACATCGACGAACTGACCCTGATCTGCACGCCCGCCCGGCACTTCTCCGGTCGCTTCCTGAACCGCAATTGCACGCTGTGGGCGTCATGGGCGATCATCGGTCCCGCGCACCGGGCCTACTTCGGCGGAGACACCGGTTACACCAAGAGTTTTGCCGACATCGGCGCCGACCACGGACCCTTCGACGTGACGCTGATGCCGATCGGTGCGTACAGCAAGTCGTGGCCGGACATTCACATGAACCCCGAGGAGGCGGTCCAGGGGCATCTGGACGTCGACGGCGGGCTGCTGGTTCCGATCCACTGGTGCACGTTCCGGCTGGCGCCGCATCCGTGGGCTGAACCGATCGAGCGGCTACTGGCCGCCGCCGACGAAGCCCACGTCCAGGTGGCCGTGCCGAAGCCGGGTGAGCGGGTAGATCCCGCCGCGATCGCGGAGTTGAATCCGTGGTGGCGACTGGAACGATAGTTACCTTAAAGGCTTTGGTGCGCCAGCGTAACGCCACTGCGAATTTTGGCGCGGGATTTCGACCTGACGTTACGCTCGCGATAGGCTCGTCAACCGAAAGGCACAACTAGCTCATGGCGAAGCTTTCCGTATCCATCGATGTCCCGCTGCCGCCCGAAAAGGCTTGGGAGGACGCGTCTAACCTATCGCGTTTCAAGGATTGGCTGACCATCCACCGGGTGTGGCGGAGCAAGCTGCCCGAGCAGTTGGAAAAGGGCACCGTCATCGAGTCGATCGTCGAAGTCAAGGGCATGCCCAACAAGATCAAATGGACGATCGTGCATTACAAACCGCCGGAGAGCATGACGCTCAACGGTGACGGCGTCGGTGGCGTCAAAGTCAAGTTGATCGCGAAAGTAAAACCCAAAGGCGACGATTCGGTCGTCAGCATGGATCTGCATCTCGGGGGCCCGGCGCTATTTGGGCCCATCGGCATGATCGTGGCCGCCGCATTG
>DASQSQ010000023.1:0-6700 GCA_035642315.1 Mycobacterium sp. | reverse complement strand
CAACCCCAGCTGCAGGATCTCGTGGCGCTTCTTCTCGCCGCCGGAAAAGCCTTCGTTGACACTGCGTTCACCGAAAGCCTGGTCGATGTCCAGCTCCTCCATTGCGGCCTTGACCTCTTTGACCCAGTGCCGCAGCTTGGGCGCCTCACCGCGGACCGCGGTAGCGGCCGAGCGCAGGAAGTTCGACATCGACACGCCCGGCACCTCAACGGGATACTGCATGGCCAAAAACAGGCCGGCGCGGGCGCGCTCGTCAACGCTCATGTCCAGCACGTTCTGGCCATCGAGCGTGATGGAGCCCGACGTGACGCGGTACTTCGGGTGGCCGGCGATGGCGTAGGACAACGTGGACTTACCAGACCCGTTGGGCCCCATCACCGCATGCGTCTCACCGGAGCTCACCGTCAAGTTGACGCCGTTGAGAATGGCGATATCGCCGCCATCCGAAGGGTTCTCGACGCTGACGTGCAAGTCTTTGATTTCCAAAGTGGTCATTAGGCGGTTGCTCTCGATTCCGTGATGGCCAGTTCGTGCTCGATGGCTGTGGTGAGGCGCTCCCGCACCTCGGGCACCGCGATCTTGGCGATGATTTCGTTGAAGAAACCACGCACCACCAATCGGCGGGCCTGCTCTTCCGGGATGCCGCGGGAACGCAGATAAAACAGTTGCTCGTCGTCGAATCGCCCGGTGGCGCTGGCATGTCCGGCGCCGACGATCTCGCCGGTCTCGATCTCCAGGTTGGGCACCGAGTCGGCGCGCGCGCCGTCGGTGAGCACCAGGTTGCGGTTGACCTCGAAGGTGTCGGTGCCGGTGGCCTCGGCCCGGATCAGCACGTCACCGATCCAGACGGTGTGCGCATCCGGCCGGCTCGAGTCCGGATCCCCTTGCAGCGCACCCTTGTACAGCGCGCTGGACTTGCAATCGGGATGAGCGTGGTCGACCAGCAGCCTCGACTCGAGGTGCTGACCGTCATCGGCGAAGTACAGACCCAGCAACTCGGCGTCGCCGCCGGGCGCATCGAAGCGCACGGTGGCCGACATTCGCACCAAGTCGCCGCCGAGCATGACGGCCACATGCCGCAGCACCGCGTCCTTGCCCAGCCGGGCGTGCTGCGCACTGACATGCACGGTGTCGTCGGCCCAGTCGGCGATCCACACCACCGTGAGCCGTGCGGCGTCGTCGACGACGAATTCGACATTGTCGGCGTAGGTTCCGCTGCCGCGCTGGTCGATGACGACGACGGCCTCGGCCAGCTCCTCCACCCGGATCTGCAGATGCCCGTAGGCCACCGCGCCCGCACCCGGGCCGGTGATCACCACCTCGACCGGATCGGCGACCTGCGTGTCGCGCGCGACGGTGACCAGCGTCGCCGAGTTGAACGACGAAAATGCCTGCGCGGCAACACGGTCGGCGGGCACACCGCCGTCGCCGAGCCGCTGGTCGCCGCGCCGTACGGTTTCGACCCGCACCCCGGGCCGCGCGCCAACGGTGATCTGCGCGCTCCCAGTCGCGTGCGCCGAGCCGTCGTGCAGGCCGCGTAGCCGCCGCAGCGGAGTGAACCGCCAGAGCTCGTCGCGTCCACCGGGGACCTCGAACGCGTCGACGTCGAAAGACGCGAACTGCTCACCCTTGTTGACAGCGGCGAGTGACGAACCCTCAACCGCTTCAGTCAATTTCGTCACTACCCGACCGCGCCTTCCATCTGCAGCTCGATCAGCCGGTTGAGCTCCAGCGCATACTCCATGGGCAGCTCCTTGGCGATCGGCTCCACGAAGCCGCGCACCACCATCGCCATCGCCTCGTCCTCGGTCAGCCCACGGCTCATCAGGTAGAACAACTGGTTCTCGCTGACCTTGGACACCGTGGCCTCGTGGCCCATCGTCACGTCGTCCTCGCGGATGTCGACGTAGGGATACGTGTCGCTGCGGCTGATCGTATCGACCAGCAGCGCATCGCATTTCACGCTGGAGCGCGACCCGTGCGCACCCTTGTTGACCTGGACCAGACCGCGATACGACGCGCGCCCACCGCCGCGCGCCACCGACTTGGACACGATGTTGCTCGACGTGTTCGGGGCCAGGTGCAGCATCTTGGCGCCGGTGTCCTGATGCTGGCCCTCGCCGGCGAACGCCACCGACAGCACCTCGCCCTTGGCGTGCTCGCCGGTCATCCAGACCGCCGGGTACTTCATCGTGACCTTCGACCCGATGTTGCCGTCGACCCACTCCATGGTGGCGCCGGCCTCGGCGCGGGCCCGCTTGGTGACCAGGTTGTAGACGTTGTTCGACCAGTTCTGGATCGTGGTGTAGCGACAACGGCCACCGGGCTTGACGATGATCTCCACCACCGCCGAATGCAGCGAATCCGACTTGTAGATCGGCGCGGTGCAGCCCTCGACGTAGTGCACGTAGGCACCCTCGTCGACGATGATCAGCGTCCGCTCGAACTGGCCCATGTTCTCGGTGTTGATCCGGAAGTAGGCCTGCAGCGGGATGTCGACGTGCACGCCCGGCGGGACGTAGATGAAGCTCCCGCCGCTCCACACCGCGGTGTTCAGCGCGGAGAACTTGTTGTCCCCGGCCGGGATCACCGTGCCGAAGTACTGCCGGAAGATCTCCGGGTGCTCGCGCAGCGCCGTGTCGGTGTCCAGGAAGATGACGCCCTGAGCTTCCAGGTCTTCGCGGATCTGGTGGTAGACCACCTCTGACTCGTACTGCGCGGCGACACCGGACACCAGCCGCTGCTTCTCGGCTTCCGGGATGCCCAGCTTGTCGTACGTGTTGCGGATGTCCTCCGGCAGGTCGTCCCACGTCGCTGCTTGTTTTTCGGTGGAACGCACGAAGTACTTGATGTTGTCGAAGTGGATGCCCTCGAGGTTGGAACCCCACTTCGGCATCGGCTTGCGGTCGAAGATGCGCAGCGCCTTCAGCCGGGTCTGCAGCATCCACTCCGACTCGTTCTTCTTGGCGGAGATGTCACGGACCACCGCTTCGGACAGCCCGCGCTGGGCGCTGGCGCCCGCGATGTCGGAGTCGGCCCAGCCGTAGCCGTACCGGCCCATCGAGGCGATGGCCTCTTCCTGGGAGAGCGGTTCGACCAGCTTCTGAACCTCGGGGGTGGTCGTCATGACGACGCTCCTTGCTTGCTTGCGGTGGCTTCGACGCGGGCTGAGCGTCGAAGTGTTGACGGCTTCTCGGTGGGAGTCAGCGGCACGTGGGTGGTGCAGGCGCAGTCCCCGTTGACGATGGTCGCAAGCCGCTGCACGTGGGTCCCGAGCACCTCGGCCATGGCCTGCTGCTCGGTTTCGCACAACTCCGGAAACTCCTCGGCGACGTGCGACACCGGGCAGTGGTGCTGACAGATCTGCACGCCGTTGATCGGCCCGCGCACCTGTGTGGTGGTCGCGACGTAGCCCGCCTTGGACAGCGCGCCGGCGATCCGGTCGGCGGTGGCTTCGATATCCGCGTCGGCATCCGAATCGGCCGCCTCGACATCGGCCAGGATTGCGTCGATGCGCTGCCGGGCGAAGGTGCGAACCGCGTCCTCGCCGCCGATCTCACGGAGTTGACGCATCGCCGCGGACGCCAGGTCGTCGTAGCTGTGGTCCAGCTTGGCGCGGCCGCCCGCGGTCAGCCGGTAGCGCTTGGCCGGTCGGCCGCGCCCCTCCTGCTGCCAGGCCGCCGCGGGAACCGATTCCGCCTCGCCGGCGTCGATCAGCGCGTCCAAGTGGCGTCGCACCCCGGCGACAGTCAGGCCCAAATGGTCGCCGATCTGCCCGGCAGTGATCGACCCGGACTCCAGCAGCAACCGCACGACGGCGCTTCGGGTCTGGCCGTCGTGCGTCGAAGCTGCGGGCGCTACTTCAGCGGCTTCGATCTCCGGACGGAATTTCACAACACAAGTGTGACAAAATTCCGGCCGCGGGTCCAGCGAGGCTCATCCGGTTGGCGGTTACGCTGCTCTGATGGCAGCCCGCCACCACACGCTGAGCTCGTCGATTGCCCGCTTGCACGGCGACGAGCTGGCTGTGGGCCAGCCACTGAACGACACCGAGCTGGTCGCGCTTCGTCGCACGCGGGTGTTCGGCGCCACCGGCACGGTACTGATGGCCATCGGCGCGCTGGGGGCCGGGGCCCGGCCGGTGGTCCAGGACCCCACCTTCGGGGTTCGGCTGCTCAACCTGCCGTCGCGAATCCAGACGGTGTCGCTGACCATGACCACCACCGGGGCGGTCATGATGGCGCTGGCCTGGCTGATGCTCGGTCGCTTTGCGCTGGGCAAACGACGGATGTCCCGCGGCGAGCTGGATCGCACGCTGTTGTTGTGGGTGTTGCCGCTGTTGATCGCACCACCGATGTACAGCAAGGACGTCTACTCCTATTTGGCGCAAAGCCAGATCTGCCGACTGGGGCTGGACCCTTACCGGGTGGGCCCGGCGACCGGGTTGGGCCTTGATCACGTCTTCACGTTGTCGGTGCCCAGCCTGTGGCGGGAGACCCCAGCGCCGTACGGGCCGCTGTTTTTATGGATTGGCCGCGGAATTTCGGCGTTGACCGGCGAAAACATCGTCGCCGCGGTGCTCTGCCATCGGCTGGTGGTGCTGGTTGGCGTGGGCCTGATCGTGTGGGCGACGCCACGGCTGGCCCGTCGTTGCGGGGTGGCCGAGGTCAGCGCGCTGTGGCTGGGGGCCGCCAATCCGCTGCTGATCATGCATTTGGTCGCCGGCATCCACAACGAGGCGCCGATGCTCGGGCTCATGCTGGCCGGTACCGAGTTTGCGCTGCGCGGAATCGACTCGGCGCGCCCGCTGATGCCGCGGCCGTGGCCGGGTTTGCGGACCCATTGGCCGGACTGGGCGCCGCTGGGCATGCTGCTGGCCGGTGCGATCCTGATCACACTCTCCTCGCAGATAAAGCTGCCGTCGCTGCTGGCGTTGGGGTTCGTCGCGATGGCGCTGGCCTGGCGCTGGGGCGGCAACCTGCGGGCGTTCCTGTTGGCCGGTGGATTGATGGCGGCGCTGTCGTTGGCGGTGATGGCCGCGGTCGGCTGGGCCAGCCGGCTCGGCTTCGGCTGGATCTTCACGCTCGGCACCGCCAACGTGGTGCGCAGCTGGATGTCGCCGCCGACGCTGATCGCCCTCGGCACCGGGCAGGTGGGGATTCTCCTCGGCCTGGGCGACCACACCACCGCCATCCTGTCGCTGACCCGTGGCATCGGCGTGCTGATCATCGCGGTGATGGTGAGCTGGCTGCTGATCGCGGTGCTGCGCGGTCGGCTGCACCCGGTCGGTGGGCTCGGTGTCGCACTGGGCGGCACGGTACTGCTGTTCCCCGTGGTGCAGCCGTGGTACCTGTTGTGGGCCATCATTCCGTTGGCCGCATGGGCCACCCGCCCCAGTTTCCGGATAGCGGCGATCACGGTCACGATCGTCGTCGGCGTGTTCGGCCCGACCGCCAACGGCGACCGGTTCGCGCTGTTCCAGATCGTCGATGCCACCGTGGCCAGCACCGTCATCGTGGCGCTGCTGATCGCGGCGACCTATACCCGGTTGCCGTGGCGGCCGCTGGCGGGCACCAAGCCGGACGCCGGCACCGCGACGCCGGATCCGGTGGCCGACAGCGAGACCCGGCAGCCCGACCCGGTGCCCGGCGCATACGCTGAGTCCTCGTGAGCCAGGCGCCTGACATCCCCGTGCGGCTGCGCGGGGTGTCGAAGCAGTACGGCTCGGGGGCTGCCGCTACCAGGGCCGTCTCCAACCTCGACCTCGACGTGCATGCCGCCGAGGTGCTTGCGCTGCTCGGTCCGAACGGCGCCGGCAAGACGACGACGGTCGAGATGTGCGAGGGGTTCGTCCGCCCCGATGCCGGCACCATCGAGGTGCTCGGACTGGACCCGATCGCCGACAATGCGCGGCTGCGGGCGCGCATCGGCGTGATGCTGCAAGGCGGCGGCGGCTATCCGGCAGCCCGGGCCGGCGAGATGCTGAACCTGGTGGCCTCCTACGCCGCCGATCCGCTGGACCCGCAGTGGCTGCTGACGACATTGGGCCTGACCGAAGCGGCGCACACCACCTATCGACGGCTTTCCGGTGGGCAGCAGCAGCGGCTGGCGCTGGCCTGCGCATTGGTCGGCCGACCCGAGCTGGTGTTCCTCGACGAGCCGACCTCGGGTCTGGACGCTCAGGCGCGGCTGCTGGTGTGGGAGTTGATCGACGCACTGCGCCGCGACGGTGTGACGGTGGTGCTGACCACCCACCAACTCAAGGAGGCCGAGGAACTGGCCGACCGGTTGGTCATCATCGACCAAGGGGTGACGGTTGCGGCCGGGACCCCGGCAGAGCTGACGCGTAGCGGCGCCAAGGACCAACTTCGGTTCACCGCACCGCCGCGACTCGACCTGACGCTGCTGGTCTCCGCTTTGCCGGAGGACTACCGAGCTTCCGAGGTGGCGCCCGGTGAATACCTGGTGGAAGGTTCGGTGGATCCGCAGGTGCTGGCGACGGTGACGGCGTGGTGTGCCCAAATCGACGTGCTGGCAACCGATATGCGAGTGGAGCAGCGCAGTTTGGAAGACGTGTTCTTGGAGCTGACCGGCCGGGAGTTGCGGGCATGAGCCAATCTCCTTTTCCCGCAGGCACTTTCACTCCTGATCCGCGCCCGGCCGCGGTGCCCAGCGCGATGATGGCCGCACCCAACGCGAG
>DASQSQ010000022.1:0-2700 GCA_035642315.1 Mycobacterium sp. | reverse complement strand
GTGCGAACCGGTTCCGTGTCCCGATTGGGACCGACCGCCGCGACATGGATCGTGGCGCCGATATCGATCGCCGCCGCGCCTGGATTGACGATGGAGAAATCCCGCGATTTGCCGGGCCGCTTCGTTTGGATCATGCCAGATGCCCTCCTGAGAAAAAATCAGGCAGGGGCTGGGCCACGGAGAGAGATCAATTTCCTAATCGGGATCGCCCGTAGGCGTCACCACTCGCAAGTCCGCAACAGCCCATGGGCCACGTTTTTTTACGGGGTCAAATCCACCAAAAACCCTTCGGCCGCTCCCCTCCGGTTCAGGATAGCGCCACCCGTTTCTACCGCCATAGGCGGACCGCCGATCCGAGCTCGTTTTTTAAAAGCCTCCTGCGCCGCCGCATCCTTCTTGGGATGATGCGGCCGGGGCTGCAACTGGGTGAGTTTCAGCTTCCGCAGCCATTTGCCGATCGTGCGTTCCGGTACGGTCACCGAGAAGCGTCTGGCGACTTCGGCGCGCAGATCGACGCAGCGCCAACGGATGACTTTGTGCACCTTGCGATCAGGCCCGGCGATAACCAACGCGTGTAGCTCGGCCATCTGCGCTGGGGTCAGTTTGGGGGACGCCCCAGGCGCCTTGCGCGATACCAAACCGCGGATGCCGCCCGCGTTGTAGCGATGCACCCAGTCGCGCAGGGTCTGACGGTCCATACCGGCCTGGCGCGCGGCATCCAGCCGCGAGGCACCGTCGAGGATCATCGCGATCGCCAACAGCCGCCGGGTCCGGCCCGCATCGTCGCACTTCGCCGCCAGGGCGCGAAGCTCCGCCGCTGTATGGTCCTGGCAGGTTATCTCGATCGCTGCGCTCATCCCGTCCTCCAACGCGGCGAATCGCCGCTTCAGAGGAAGCGAATCGTACTTTGCCGATTCTGGAAATCGCAGGAGAGTCGGGTTCAGCGGCGGTTGTTGGGATGGACGGCCCAGCGGCATCTGATGCCAAAGTTGGGTTGCACCACTCCAACCAAGGACCGCCCTGATGAAGTTTAAGCGCATTGCCATTGACACGTCCAAGCACGTCTTCACTCTGCACGGTGTCGACGAACAAGACCGCCCGGTGTTGCGGCGCGAACTCAAGCGCACTCAGGTCGGGCCGTTCTTCGCCAAACTGCCGGCCACGGAAGTGGTCCTCGAAGCATGCGGTGGCTCGCACTACTGGGGCCGCGTTCTGCTGCGTTTCGGGCACCAGGTCCGGCTCATTCCGCCGCAATACGTCAAACCCTTCGTCAAACGCGCCAAGAACGACCGTAACGACGCCGAGGCGATCAGCGAAGCGGCGGCGCGGCCCACGATGCGTTCGGTGGCTGTCAAAACCGCCGAGCAGCAGGCCAGTGCAATGCTTCTGCGTCACCGCGAATTACTGCAGGCACAACGGACCCAGGCGATCAACGCCTTGCGCGGCCATGCCGCGGAGTTCGGCATGATCGCCGCCAAGGGAACCGCCAACGTTGCCGCGCTGCTGGCGAAGCTGGCGGCCGAGGACGCCGTTCCCGGCACGGCGCGAGCGATGTTTGCGCAGATGGGCGAGCATATCGCGGCACTCGAGCAACGTTTGGCAGAACTGGACGCGCAGTTGGCCGCCGCGCACAAGGACAATCCTGTCAGCCAGAGGCTGGCGGCGGTGCCAGGCGTGGGCTCGCTCACCGCGTTGAGCTTCGCACTGACGGTGGATGCGCAACAGTTCGCCTCTGCCCGACACTTCGCCGCCTGGCTGGGTCTGACACCGAAAGAGCATTCCACGGGGGGAAAGCCGCGCATGGGCCGCATCAGCAAGGCCGGCAACGAACGGCTACGCACCCTGCTGGTGGTCGGCGCCACGTCAGTTATTCGCTGTGCCAAACCGGGCGGCTCCGCCTCGGCTTGGCTGTTGCAATTGCTGGGGCGCAAGCCGCGCAAGGTCGCCGCGGTCGCCCTGGCCAACAAGGTCGCCCGGATCATCTGGGCGATGATGGCGCGTGGGGAGGCATACCGGCCGCAGCCGATCGCCGCCTGACCCGCGACGCCGCCTCGGGTTCAAGGGCACAGCAGAGATGGTGATCGGTCGAACCGACGAGCGGACCAATCCGGTAATACCAGTGGCCCCTAACAGGCCGCGCGGTTGTTGGGATGCCGCTCGCGGACCCCATCTGGGCCAGCGGAGATGTCTCCGCGCCACAGGCCGGACACATGACCGCATTCGAACCTTCGCCGCACCTGCGCAAAGCCCGTCCGAACCCAACAGGCGCCACGACGCCGAACGGCCCCGATGATGATCCCTTCGTTGCGGACCAGCCTCAAGCCCGCCGCCCCTGGGCGGCCCGCTACGCGGCTACGGGGCTTGACCCTGGCCCGCAACGAAGCGGCTGCTCGGGGTGCCTTTGACGGTTTGTCCCGTCGATGTCACTCAGACCTGGGGAAGGAAACCGCGATGTTGTCAGTGCCGGACTTGAAGACTAGGGGCCGTCCACACATGGTATTACCTCGCCGAACAACGGGGCAATCCGGTGCGGCCGCCAATCCTTCACGTGACATCTCGCCTTGCACGACTGACAGTCCGGCCGAAACGTCGCATGGCTGTTGACCTGCTCGGCCACAATCTGCTGCTGAACTTGCGCCAGCAGAAGCTGCCCCTCCGTTAGCCGCTCTTATTCACGGCATAGCAGGGATTCGCTGGCGG
>DASQSQ010000021.1:0-8373 GCA_035642315.1 Mycobacterium sp. | reverse complement strand
GGGTCATTGGCGTTGAATAAACGGTGGCCGCCGGCCCGCCTGTAACGCTCCGGCCACGTCGCGGCCTTACCTGATCTATAGGGAGCGCGGGGCTAGGAGATGAACCCGAGCGCAACGGCCTCCACGAGCTCATCACCGGCTACACCGATTCGACCGAATCGTTGGCGCGCTTAACTCCACAGGGTGACGTGCACCTTCGGGCGAAACCTGGTCACCCCGACACCGGAGCCCCGGATCATCGCCTGGATACACCTCGGTGTGGTGATGAAGCGGACCAGTTCGGACACGGCGGGCTGGCGGGATGACGGTGGTAGCGTCGCCGCACACCACTCCCCGGACCTGTCCAGCCCGGGCCCCGTCACGTGAGTCAACCGCCCGGCGGCAAGGTCTTTGGCGACCGCGAAACCGATCGTCAGCGCCACACCGCCAACTCGTTGAACCTCTTCGAGCGCAGCGGCCTCGCTCTGGAAGATTCGCTGTTGTGACTCCGGAATCGCCAAGCCGCGCAGCATGGTTGCGATCTCGCCGTCCGCGCTGCCAGCCGACGGGCCGAGCATCCACTTTTGTTGGCGCAACAGCGCGGGTGTGGGGATGCCCGCGGCCAGTGGGGTATTCGGTGCTACCACGGCGATGAACTGATACTTCAAAAACGGCCGCACGAAGATCGAGTCGTCGGAACCGATCGAGGTTTCACTGGCCGGGCCGATCGCGATGTCAACGGCGCGAGAACAAATCAGCTCGCGGAACCGGCTCGTCGGGTGCACGCTCAGCTCGACAGACAAGTCGTCGGCCCGCGACGAGAACAGCTCGATCAGCCCCGGCGCGGCGTGTTCGGCGAAGGCGCTGGACGCCGCGATCCGTAGCAGCCGGCGCCCGTGAGCGGCCTCGTTCACCTCGATTGCGGTCTGTTTCTGCAGACCCAGGATCTCCACGGCGCGGCTGGCTAACCGGAGGCCGCCGGGCGTGAACGCCAGTCCGGCGCCGGTCCTGGTGAACAACGCGTCGTCGAGCTCCTTGCGTAGCGCTGCGACGTGCATCGAAATTCCGGCGTCGGAAAGGCCTAGTTCCGCGGCGGCCGCACGCACCGAACCCAGGCGCACTACGGCCGAATAGGCCCGAAGTTGCGCCGGAGTCATGGAGCCAGCCTACTTCTGGGCTTAATTTAGGAGATGTGCGTGACGTGCTTGCCGAGCTGATGTCGATTTGGCGTGCCGGTGACACCGCCGGGCTCGGGACGGTGGTGCGAACATTGGACTCGGCACCCCGGCCGCCGGGGGCTTCGATGCTGGTAGCCCCGGACGGTTCAGTGAGTGGGTCGGTGTCGGGTGGCTGCGTAGAGGGCGCCGTCTATGAATTGGCCACCCAGGTAGCGCAAACCGGTACACCGAAGCTGGGGCGCTATGGGGTCAGTGACGGCGAAGCCTTCGCGGCGGGGCTGACTTGCGGCGGCGTCATCGACATCTTCGTCGAGTCGGTGTCGAGGGCAACGTTCCCCGACCTTGACGAGGTAGCCGACGACGTCGGTGAGCACCGTGCCGTAGCGCTCGCGACGGTCATCGCTCACCCGGACGCGCAGTGGTTAGGCCGCAGGCTGGTCATCCGGCCAGACACGTTGGCGGGATCGCTGGGTTCGGCGCGTGCCGACGACGCCGTCGCCGACGACGCGCGCGGATTACTTGCGCTGGGCCGCAGCGAGGTCCGCGAATACGGACCCGACGGGCAGCGTCTGGGCGAAGGCATGGAAGTCTTCGTGTCCAGCTACGCCCCGCGCCCGCGGATGCTGGTGTTTGGTGCGATCGACTTCGCAGCGGCCCTGGCGCGGCAGGGATCGTTCCTCGGCTATCGGGTCACTGTCTGTGACGCCCGCGCGGTGTTCGCCACGGCGGTGCGATTTCCAACAGCCGACCACGTAGTCGTCGATTGGCCACACCGCTATCTGGCCGCTCAGGCGGAAACGGGCGAGATCGATGACAACACCGCGATCTGTGTGCTCACCCACGATCCGAAGTTCGACGTCCCGGTGCTCGAAGTGGCGCTGCGCCTGCCTCACGTCGGATATGTGGGGGCGATGGGATCGCGCCGGACCCATGACGACCGGATGGACCGGCTGCGAGCGGCCGGCTTGACCGACGTCGAGCTGAGCCGCTTGTCCAGCCCTATCGGACTGGACCTTGGGGCCCGTACCCCGGAGGAGACGGCGGTGTCGATCGCGGCCGACATCATCGCCCGACGTTGGGGCGGCGGAGGCCGCCCGCTGGCCGAAATCGGGGGGCGAATCCACCATGAGGCGCAGGTGGAGCGCGAGTTAAAGGATCCCTTAACTCGATATTGACGCGAACTGCGGGAGGACCCACACTTGGGTTCCCCTTCGCTAGTGAGGTGCGTCACATGCAAGTACCTGGGCCGTTTGAATATGAGCGTGCGACCAGCGTCGACCACGCCATCGGGCTGCTGGATCGGCTAGGGGAGGAAGCGCGGATCGTCGCCGGCGGGCACAGCCTGCTGCCGATGATGAAGTTGCGTATCGCCAACCCCGAATACCTGGTCGACATCAACGACTTGGCACCCGAGCTCGGCTACGTGATCACCGATCCGACCTTGGTTCGCATCGGTGCTATGACCCGGCATCGGGAGATCCTGGAGTCGGACGCTTTGGCGGCCGTGTGCCCGATCTTCCGCGATGCCGAACGGGTGATCGCCGACCCGGTGGTGCGCAATCGTGGCACGCTCGGCGGTTCGCTCTGTCAAGCGGATCCGGCCGAAGATCTGTCGACCGTCTGCGAGGCACTGAACGCGGTGTGCCTGGTGCGCGGACCATCGGGTGAACGCGAGATAGCGATCGACGACTTCCTGCTTGGCCCGTACGAGACGGCGGTTGCCCACAACGAGATCATGATCGAAGTCCGGATCCCACTGCGGCACAACACGTCCAGTGCTTACGCGAAGGTAGAGCGTCGGGTCGGAGACTGGGCGGTCGCGGCGGCCGGAGCGGCCGTAACACTCGACGGTGACGCGCTAGCCGCCGCGCGGGTGGGCCTGACCGCGGTGAATCCGCACCCGGCCGCGCTGTTGGAGCTCGCGACATCGCTGGTCGGCCAGCCCGCCACCGAGGAAGTCTTCGCCGAGGCGGGTCGCCAGGCCGCCGAGGCTTGCGAGCCGGTGACCGACATGCGCGGCACCGCAGAGTACAAGCGGCACTTGGCCTCCGAACTGACCATCCGCACATTGCGCACCGCGGTCGGGCGGGTGCGCAATACGGCTGAAGGGAACTGACCGTGCAGGTGAATATGACCGTCAACGGTGACCAGGTCACCGACGATGTCGAGCCCCGGATGCTGCTGGTGCATTTCTTGCGTGACCAGCTGCGGCTCACCGGAACTCACTGGGGCTGCGATACCAGCAACTGCGGAACGTGCGTTGTCGAGGTCGACGGCGTGCCGGTCAAATCCTGCACCATGCTGGCCGTGATGGCATCAGGACACAGCGTGCGGACCGTCGAGGGACTCGCGGTCAACGGCCAGCTCGATCCAATACAGGAAGGATTTATGCGCTGCCACGGGCTGCAATGTGGCTTCTGCACACCGGGCATGATGATCACCGCCCGCGCCTTGCTGGACCGCAATCCCGACCCCGACGAAGAGACGATCCGGGAGGCGATCTCTGGGCAGATCTGTCGGTGTACCGGATACACCACGATCGTGCGCTCCATCCAATGGGCCGCGCACAACGCACCACAGGCGGCTACCTCATGACCACTATCGAATCTCGTCCGCCGTCCCCAGAAGACACCGCGGACAACGACCAAAGGCCATGCGGCCACGGCCGAATGCTGCGCAAAGAAGACCCGCGATTCATCCGGGGACGCGGCAACTACGTCGATGACGTCGCGCTACCGGGCATGTTGCACCTGGCGATCTTGCGCTCGCCTTACGCGCACGCCCGTATCGTCAGCATCGATGTGACTGCCGCACAGGCGCATCCGAAGGTCAAAGCGGTGGTGACAGGTGCCGATCTGGCCGAGAAGGGTCTGGCGTGGATGCCGACGCTGTCCAACGATGTCCAGGCCGTGCTGGCCACCGACAAGGTGCGTTTCCAGGGGCAGGAGGTGGCGTTCGTCGTCGCCGAGGACCGATATTCGGCCCGGGACGCGCTGGAGTTGATCGATGTCGACTATGACCCCCTGGACGCGGTCGTGGATGTCCGGACCGCTCTCGATCCATCGGCGCCGGTAATCCGCACTGACATCGAGGGCAAGACCGACAACCACTGCTTCGACTGGGAGACCGGTGACGCTGCCGCTACTGAAGCGACGTTCGCAACGGCCGATGTGGTTGTCAAGCAAGAGATTATTTATCCGCGGGTGCACCCGGCGCCGATGGAAACCTGCGGGGCGGTAGCCGATTTGGACCCGGTCACCGGCAAACTGACGCTGTGGTCCACCAGCCAGGCGCCGCACGCACACCGCACGCTGTACGCGTTGGTCGCCGGCCTGCCCGAACACAAGATTCAGGTGATCTCACCTGACATCGGCGGCGGCTTCGGTAACAAGGTGCCGATCTATCCCGGTTATGTGTGCGCAATCGTCGGCTCGCTGGTGCTGGGCAAGCCGGTGAAATGGATGGAGGACCGCAGCGAGAACCTGACCTCCACCGGCTTCGCGCGCGACTACATCATGGTCGGTGAGATCGCCGCCACGAAAGAGGGCAAGATCCTGGCGATCCGGACCAATGTCCTTGCCGATCACGGCGCGTTCAACGGCACAGCCGCACCGGTGAAATACCCGGCTGGTTTCTTCGGTGTATTTACCGGCAGCTACGACATCGAAGCTGCCTACTGCCACATGACCGCTGTGTACACCAACAAGGCGCCGGGCGGGGTGGCTTATGCGTGTTCGTTCCGGATCACCGAGGCCGTGTACTTCGTCGAGCGGCTAGTCGACTGCCTGGCCTTCGACCTGAAGATGGACCCGGCCGAACTGCGGCTACGAAACCTGCTGCGGCCCGAACAATTTCCCTACAAGAGCAAGACCGGATGGCTCTACGACTCGGGTGACTACGAGACCACCATGCGGCTGGCCATGGACATGATCGGCTACGACGCACTGCGGGCCGAGCAAAAGGTTAGACGCGAGCGCGGCGAGTTGATGGGCATCGGGATGTCCTTCTTCACCGAGGCGGTCGGGGCCGGGCCGCGCAAGGACATGGATATCCTCGGCCTCGGCATGGCTGACGGGTGCGAGTTGCGCGTGCACCCGACCGGTAAAGCCGTAGTGCGGCTCTCGGTTCAGACCCAGGGGCAGGGACACGAGACGACGTTCGCCCAGATTGTCGCCGAGGAGCTGGGAATCCCGCCTGACGACATCGACGTCGTGCACGGCGACACCGACCAGACCCCGTTCGGATTGGGCACCTACGGCAGCCGCTCCACGCCGGTATCGGGTGCGGCCGCGGCCCTGGTCGCTCGCAAGGTCCGCGATAAGGCCAGGATCATCGCGTCGGGCATGCTCGAGGCCTCGGTCGCCGACTTGGAATGGGAGAAAGGCTCATTCCACGTCAAGGGTGACCCGTCGGCGTCGGTGACCATTCAGGACATCGCGATGCGTGCGCACGGCGCCGGCGACCTGCCTGAGGGCATCGAGGGTGGCCTGGACGCCCAGATCTGTTACAACCCGGAGAACCTGACCTACCCGTACGGCGCGTACTTCTGCGTGGTGGACATCGATCCTGGCACCGCGGTAGTCAAGGTGCGGCGCTTCCTGGCGGTCGACGACTGCGGAACCCGCATCAACCCGATGATCATCGAGGGTCAGGTGCATGGCGGCATCGTGGACGGCATCGGGATGGCACTGATGGAGATGATCGCCTTCGACGAAGAAGGCAACTGCCTGGGTGGGTCGCTGATGGACTACCTGATCCCGACTGCGCTCGAGGTGCCGCATCTGGAGACGGGGCACACCGTGACGCCGTCGCCGCACCACCCGATCGGCGCCAAGGGCATCGGCGAATCGGCCACCGTGGGATCGCCGCCCGCGGTTGTGAACGCGGTGGTGGATGCGTTGGCGCCGTACGGAGTTCGTCATGCCGATATGCCGTTGACGCCGTCCCGGGTCTGGGAGGCCATGCAGGGCCGCGCCAGACCGCCAATCTAAGCGAATGATGACGATCAGCGAGCGAGCTCAGCAGCTCTTGGCGGCACGGACACCGTTTGTGCACGCGACCGTGGTGCGCGCCGAGCAACCCACCTCGGCATCCGCTGGGGATGAGGCGATCCTGTTGGCGGACGGCACAATCGAGGGGTTCGTCGGCGGCCAGTGCGCGCAGAACTCCGTCCGCAAGGCGGCCCTGGGTGCGCTGCAGGCGGGCGAAAGTGTGCTGCTGCGTGTGCTTCCCGACGGCGACGTGCACTTCCCCGAAGCCCCCGGTGCCTGTGTGGTGGTCAACCCGTGCCTGTCCGGCGGATCGATGGAGATCTTCCTGACACCACAGCTGCCGCCGCCGCTGATTCGGATCTATGGAGCCACGCCAATCGCCGACGCGCTGACCGAACTATGCGGTGTGCTGGGATATGACGCGCGACGCGACACCGAACTGGCCGACACCGCCGCCGTGGTGATCGCCAGCCACGGTGGGCCGGAAGCAGAAGTCATCCGCATGGCACTGGATAGTGGCGTCGGGTATATCGGCTTGGTGGCCAGCAAGGTTCGCGGCGCGTCAATCCTGAACGAGCTCGAACTCTCCGACGCCGAGCGGGCCAGGGTGCATACGCCGGTCGGATTGGCGATCGGCGCCAAGACACCGGCTGAGATCGCTGTGTCCATCGCGGCCGAGCTCATCGCCTCCGTCCGCAACGGCAGCCTGACCCGTCCCGCCGCAACGGCGAACGGCGCCCCGCGGGACGCGGTCGATCCGGTGTGCGGCATGACGGTGTCGATCGGACCCGCCACCGAGCATCTGCAGCTAGGCGGCGCGGACTACTGGTTCTGCTGCGCGGGATGCCGGACGGTGTTCGCCGCCCGGAAAGCCGGCGTATGACAGGGCGGCAGGTCACGGGCGTCGTGCTGGCAGCCGGCAGCTCTCGCAGGCTGGGTACACCGAAACAAGTTCTGCCGTACCGGGATACGACTGTGCTCGGGGCTACCTTAGATGTCGCTCGCGACGCCGGGTTCGGTCAACTCATCGTCACCCTGGGTGGTGCGGCCCAGGCTGTGCGCAACGTGGTGTCGCTGGACGGGGCCGACGTGGTGGCTGTCGACGACTTCGGCACCGGCTGTTCAGCGTCGCTGCGTGTCGCGCTGGAGCAGGTGGACCCGCAAGCCGTCGGCATTGTGCTGATGCTCGGCGATCAACCTCGGGTGGATCCCGCGACCGTGCGGCGGATGATCGCCGAAGGCCCTGGCGGTGCCATCATGGTGTGCCGTTACAGCGACGGCATTGGGCATCCGTTTTGGTTCAGCCGCGTAGTGTTCGGCGACCTTTCGCAACTGCACGGTGACAAGGGAGTGTGGAAGCTGGTGCAGTCGGGCCGGCACCGGGTACGTGAACTCGCGGTGGATGGGCCTGTGCCACTCGACGTGGATACCTGGGACGACTACCGGCGGCTCCTGGAATCGGTGTCCTCGTGACGTTCACAGACCCCGAAGACGTGATTCGCCAGTTCGACGCAAACGACTACCTGCTCGACACCGGGACCGCATCGGCGGTCTACTTGGCGACCACGCTCGGCAGGCCGCTACTCCTAGAGGGTGAGCCTGGCGTCGGCAAGACGACAGCAGCGAAAACGCTTGCAGCGGTGCTGAACACCATCCTGGTACGGTTGCAGTGCTACGAAGGCTTGACCGCGAACGAGGCGCTCTACGACTGGAACTACCAACGCCAGCTGCTGTCCATTCGGCTGGCCGAGGCACGCGGTAGCAGTATGACCGAAGACGATCTCTACACCGAGACCTATCTGGTGGATCGACCCATCCTGCAGTGTGTACGGTATCGCGGGCCCACGCCCCCGGTACTGCTGATCGATGAAATCGACCGGGCTGACGACGAATTCGAGGCGTTGTTGCTGGAGTTCCTCGGCGAGTCCGCGGTCACCGTCCCGGAACTGGGTACCTTTGTCGCCGAGCGCCCGCCGATCGCGGTGCTCACGTCCAACCGCAGCCGAGACCTTCACGATGCGCTGCGGCGACGTTGTCTGTACCACTGGATCGACTACCCGGAACCGTCCAGGGCGGCCGCGATTGTCCGCCGGACGGTACCCGGAGCGACCACGCCGCTTATCGAGCATGCCACCCAATTCGTCCGCAGCGCACGCGATCTCGATCTAGACAAGCCACCCGGAGTGGCCGAGACCATCGACTGGGTGCTCGCTCTGGTATCGCTC